>NZ_JAGKSG010000003.1:0-235514 GCF_018119385.1 Massilia sp. AB1
TTTCCTTTCGCCTGCCCCCGATGACAGCCGGTGGCTTTTGATATTTCATCGAATATTTACTGTGCGGCCGCAGGTCACTCTTCTTGGTTTCGGAAGAGGATCGTAGGATGGACCGTTTCTAGTGAAGGGGCTTACATGGCGAATATTCCTGTCAAAGACGACCGGGGGTTCTTTATTCTTCCTCAGCGGTTCGAAGGTGGCGGCTACTATACCTATGGCAGCCCTCAGGAGGACGCGGACAGTACGCCCATCCGAAGATGATTACTCTCCTGCTGGCTATCGCGACGGAATGGTGCCAGATAGACAAGCGAAAGTTTGGCATTGGAAATTTCAGCAAAGCGAATGGACCGCAGTTCAAGCCGCATCATTCCCACAGACTTGGTCTTGAAGTCGACGTCAGGCCCCTTCGTGTCGACGGGAAGGAGCTCGCTTGCAAATATCTCGACCCTGGCTACGACCGTGCGGCCACAACAAGACTCATCTCCCTCTTTGTCCGGCACCCGTTGGTCAACCGCGTGTTATTCAATGACCCGACCATTCCGAACCTCCGTCGCGCTCCCGACCACGACAATCATTTCCACGTAGAACTCATCCGATAGGGTCTTCCATGCGGCAATTGCTTGCAATGCTGTTTCTTCAATTCCTGACCTCCAGTCTGGCGTTCGCCGGCGATCAGGAGGAACCGTACAAGAAGTTTTCTGGGACGTATTGGATCTATGGGGGCGAACTCAGCGAGCCACGACCACCGACCATGGGGGACAAGAAGATCGCCTTTTCCATCAACGGCCAGCTCGCTAAAGAGCTGTTCGACGCAATCGGTCCTGACAAGCACGACGTCTGCACTGAAGGTAGTGGCATTCGCATGCGTTGGCAGGATAAACGAAACCTGTTATGCAGCCGTTCGAAAGAAGGCGAGTACGAATGCAATTTCGGTTTCGACCTCAGAACAGGGAAGGGCATTCGAGGGAGTATTTGCTAAGGCAAACGCGCCGTTTCACTCGCCGTCGCACACCATGGCATCGGTTCCGGGAACCCGCTCGACCAAATGGTACTTGTTCGGCTCGCTAATCATGTGCCGGCCGGCTTTGTGACCTGGAGGCGCTCAGCGGATGATTTGACTCAGCCAACCAGATATTTCTGTGGCGCATCAATTTCAACGGGCTGCCAGCGTGGCACAGTCTGGGCGGGACAACTTCCGGAGTTCACCATGTACCACGCACAACGACCAACCCCTGCTTTCGTCGGCGCCTCCTGGGGCGCCTTGCTGATCGGCGCCGCAGGCTACCTGACGGGTTTGTGGAACGCCGACATGCAGCTTAACGAAAAAGGCTATTACCTGACCTTGCTGTTATACGGTCTGTTCGCCGCCATTTCCTTGCAGAAGACCCTGCGCGACAAGGCGGAGAGTATGCCCGTCACCGGCTTGTACGTCGGCCTGTGCTGGCTGTCCCTGATCAGTGCGGCGCTCCTGACGACGGTCGGGTTGTGGAATGCCACCTTGGCGCGCAGTGAAAAAGGCTTCTACGCGATCGCCTATGTGATGGCGCTGTTCGCCGTCATCGCGGTCCAGAAGAACGTGCGCGACCTGAAAGCCGTCCGGCCGACGGCCGACGCCATGCCCGTCCAGTCCTGAAGCCTCATGCCCCAAACGGCTGAGCGTTGTGCATCTTGAAAAGTAGTCAGCCGTCCCTATTTTTCTCCTTAGTCAAAGAACACCACTAGGGAGCAATACCATGCGGCAAGACAAACTGACGACCAAGCTTCAGGAAGCGCTGGCGGATGCCCAGAGCCTGGCGGTCGGCAACGATAACCAGTACATCGAACCTCTCCACCTGCTGGCGGCCCTGCTGAACCAGGACGACGGCGGCGCGCGCTCGCTGCTGCAGCGCGCCGGCGTCAACGTCGGCGCCCTGACCAACGCGCTGAAGTCCGCCTTCGAACGCCTGCCCAAGGTCTCGGGCACCGGCGGCGACGTGCAGGTCGGGCGCGAGCTGGTGTCCCTGCTCAACCTCGCGGACCGCGAATCGCAGAAGCGCGGCGACCAGTTCCTCTCGTCGGAGATGGTGCTGCTGGCGCTGACGGAAGACAAGTCGGACGCCGGCCGCCTGGCGCGCGAGCACGGCCTGGCGAAGAAGGCGCTCGAATCGGCGATCCAGGCCGTGCGCGGCGGCGAATCCGTGAATTCGCAGGATGCCGAAGGCCAGCGCGAAGCGCTGAAAAAATACACCCTCGACCTGACCGAGCGCGCCCGCATGGGCAAGCTCGACCCGGTGATCGGCCGCGACGACGAGATCCGCCGCGCGATCCAGGTCCTGCAGCGCCGCAGCAAGAACAACCCGGTGCTGATCGGCGAGCCTGGCGTGGGCAAGACCGCCATCGTCGAAGGCCTGGCGCAGCGCATCGTCAATGGCGAGGTGCCCGATTCGCTCAAGGGCAAGCGCGTGCTCTCGCTCGACATGGCGGCCCTGCTGGCGGGCGCCAAGTACCGCGGCGAGTTCGAAGAGCGCCTGAAGTCAGTGCTGAAGGAGCTGGCCCAGGACGAGGGCCAGACCATCGTCTTCATCGACGAGATCCACACCATGGTCGGCGCCGGCAAGGCCGAGGGCGCGATGGACGCGGGCAATATGCTCAAGCCCGCGCTGGCGCGCGGCGAGCTGCATTGCGTGGGCGCGACCACCCTCGACGAGTACCGCAAGTACGTCGAGAAGGACGCAGCGCTGGAGCGCCGGTTCCAGAAGATCATGGTCGACGAGCCGAGCGTGGAGGCGACCATCGCCATCCTGCGCGGCCTGCAGGAGAAGTACGAGCTGCACCACAAGGTCGAGATCACCGACCCGGCCATCATCGCCGCGGCCGAGCTCTCGCACCGCTACATCAGCGACCGCTTCCTGCCCGACAAGGCGATCGACCTGATCGACGAGGCGGCGGCCAAGATCAAGATCGAGATCGACTCCAAGCCGGAAGTCATGGACCGCCTCGAGCGCCGCCTGATCCAGCTGAAGATCGAGCGCGAAGCCGTGCGCAAGGAGACCGACGAGGCCTCGATGCGCCGCCTCGAGCTGCTGGACGAAGAGATCGCGCGCCTGGAACGCGAGTACAACGACTACGAGGAGATCCTCAAGGCCGAGAAAGCGGCGGTGCAGGGCACCACCCACATCAAGGAAGAGATCGAGCGCATCCGCCACCAGATGGAAGAGGCCAAGCGCCAGAGCAACTGGCAGCAGGTCTCCGAGCTCCAGTACGGCCGCCTGCCGGAACTGGAAGCCCAGCTGAAGAAGGCCGAGGAAGCCGCCGGCGCCGAAGCCGAGAGCGCGCAGCCCAAGCTGCTGCGCACCCAGGTCGGGGCCGAGGAAATCGCCGAGGTGGTCTCGCGCGCGACCGGCATCCCGGTGTCGCGCATGATGCAGGGCGAGCGCGACAAGCTGCTGCACATCGAAGAGAAGCTGCACGAGCGCGTGGTGGGCCAGGACGAGGCGATCGAAGCCGTGTCCGACGCCATCCGCCGTTCGCGCGCCGGCCTGGCCGATCCGAACAAGCCCTATGGTTCCTTCATGTTCCTGGGCCCGACCGGCGTCGGCAAGACCGAGCTGTGCAAGGCGCTGGCCGCCTTCCTGTTCGATACCGAGGAAGCGCTGATCCGCATCGACATGAGCGAGTTCATGGAGAAGCATTCGGTGGCACGCCTGATCGGCGCGCCGCCGGGCTATGTGGGCTACGAGGAGGGCGGCTATCTCACCGAAGCCGTGCGCCGCAAGCCCTATAGCGTGATCCTGCTGGACGAGATCGAGAAGGCGCACCCGGACGTGTTCAACGTCCTGCTGCAGGCGCTCGACGACGGCCGCATGACCGACGGCCAGGGCCGCACCGTCGACTTCAAGAACACGGTGATCGTGATGACCTCGAACCTGGGTTCGCACAAGATCCAGTCGATGGACAGCGACGATCCGGCGGTGGTGAAGTTGGCCGTGATGGCCGAGGTGCGCGGGCACTTCCGACCGGAGTTCATCAACCGGATCGACGAGATCGTGGTGTTCCATGCGCTCGACGAGAAGAACATCGGCGCGATCGCCAAGATCCAGCTGCACAACCTGGAAGAGCGCCTGGCCAAGATGGAGATGGCGCTCGACATCGACGACGAAGCGCTGCAGAAGATCGCGGAAGCAGGTTACGACCCGGTGTATGGCGCGCGTCCGCTCAAGCGCGCGATCCAGCAGCAGATCGAGAACCCGCTGTCCAAGGCTATCCTGGCCGGCAAGTTCGGGCCGAAGGACACCATCCCCGTGCGCGTGCGCGGCGGGCAGCTGGTGTTCGGGGAGCAGCCGGCGGTCGAGCTGGCAAAATAAGGAAAGGCGCCGCAAGGCGCCTTTTTCATTGCGCGGTCCTGGCTCAGGCCTGCGTCTGCTTGCGGCGGCGCGCCATGAAGCCCAGCAGCGCCAGGCCGCCGCCCAGCATCGCATAGGTCTGCGGCTCCGGCACCGGCGCGATCGCCTGCGACAGCAGGCTGCCCACCTTGCGATCGCCCTCGCCGAAGAAGTTCACCTTCAGGTGCGGCGACTCCAGGTCCTGCGCGCCGCCGGCGAAGGTGAACTGGAACACCATGTCGTCGCTCAGGGCGATGCGGTCGCCCGAATAGCACAGGCCAAAGCCGGCATGGCCGCCGCCCGCGCAGCCGTTGGCATTCAGCTCCTTCGACGACAGGGTCCAGTCGCCCGCCGCGCCCGGCGCCGAAGTCAGGCTCACGTTCGAGAAGCTGCCGATGTCCTTCAGCTGCAGGGCGCCGAGCGAGGTCGCACTGGCCCAGTCGCCGGTCGGATTGGCGGCGTCGATTTCCAGGGTCAGCACATTGTCGGTCCAGGAGGACGTGAAGGTGACGCCCTGGTAGGTGAGGGATCCGGCGCTGGCCGGCAGGATGGCGCCTGCGGCCAGCAGGACGGCAGCTGCTTTGATGAGTGTGGTTTTCAACTTGCTCTCCTCGTAAAGGTGACAGTCCCCGCCTTCGCGTCCTGCGAACGGCCTGGACCGGCGCACTGTTGAGTACGCTGGGCTCAGCCTATTGCGTTTGGGAAGGGGGTTCTGTTAGCTGAATCACGGATGGCTCAGTTCAGCCGTTGCGGCGAACCGGGCCGGTGGAGGAGGGCACAAAGGAAAACGGACCCATGGCGGGTCCGTTTCGTGGAGGGGCGGCGTGCCGCCCTGGCTCATGCGCGCGGCTTGCGGCGGCGTGATGCCAGGCCCATCGCGGCCAGGCCCAGGCCCAGCAGGCCTAGCGCTGCGGGCTCCGGCACCTCGGCATGCGCTTGTTCGCCGGACTGTTCCCCCGAGCCGGAGCCGGTGTCGACCGGCAGCGTGTTGCCGCCGTCGATAGAGCCCGGATGCAGGCCCTCGTCCACCGCGCCAGGAGTGGCTTTGCCATCGCCTGCGCTCGTATCCGCGCCCGAGCCCGTGCCCGTACCGCTGCCCGTGTCTGACGCGGTATTCGAATCCGCACTGAACACGAAGGTATCCGACAGCAGGCTGCCTTCCTTCTTGCCGCGGGCATCGAGGAAGCGCACTTTCAGGTGCGGCGTATCGAGATTGAGCGCGCTGCCGGCCAGGTTGAAGGTGAAGACCATGTTGTCGGTCAGTGCAATGCCTTCACCTTCGAAGCACAGCTTGTCGAGCGAGGCGGAGGCGCGGCGGCCGCGGCCGTTCGACGCCGGGCAGCCGGCGGCCTTCAGCTCGGCGCGGTTCATGTTCCATGCGATCCCGGTAGGCGTTTCCAGGCTCGCACTCGACACGTTGCCGATGCCCTTGATGGCTAGCGCATCGATGACGACCGCGTCCTGCCAGCCGCCGCTGCGGTTCTTCGCATCGATTTCGATCTTCAGCACATTGCCGCTATAGGTGCTCGTAAAGGTGACCCCCATGTCGGTCGTGATGACGCTGGCGCCGGCTGCGCTCATGCCGGAGGCGAGGAAGAGGGAAAGCGCCGTCCAGCGCAGGGTGGTAGAAATCATGATGCTTATTGGCCTGTTGGCGTTTCTCGTTGTTAAGACTGCAAGCGAGATGCTGAGGGTTTAAGTTCATACAGTCAACATAAAATACCCAAATACAACAAATATTTACTGGAAGAATGTTCGCAGGAAATCCCTATGCCACAAATCAATTTCCAATTAGAAATTAAAGTCGTTATTTCATGATGCAGATATGACGTTTCGTATGGCGGGATACTCATGAAAGCCGAGCTCGCTTTAGTTCTCATGGGGAGAAATTTTATTCCGCATCATGATATGTGCGTCCCAAGTGTTTGATATCGCTGGAAAAAATTTTGGCTTCATGTCTTATATAAGAGTGATTGTGCTGCGCACAAACCGCTCTATGATTTCTCCAACGGACTCGCTTTCAGCAATCGAATGGTGTTTATCTTGAGGAGAACTAGCATGGCAACCCGTGAACAGCAGATCAGCCAATTGCAGCAGGACTGGGACAGCAATCCGCGCTGGAAAGGCGTGACCCGCAATTACACCGCGGCCGACGTCGTGCGCCTGCGCGGCTCGCTGCAGATCGAACACACCCTGGCCAAGCGCGGCGCGGAAAAGCTCTGGGACTTGGTCAACAACGAAGCCTATGTGCACGCCCTGGGCGCACTGACCGGCAACCAGGCGATGCAGCAGGTGAAGGCTGGCCTGAAAGCTATCTACCTGTCCGGCTGGCAGGTGGCGGGCGACGCCAACCTGGCCGGCGAAATGTATCCGGACCAGTCGCTGTACCCGGCCAACTCGGTGCCGAACGTGGTCCGCCGCATCAACAACACTTTCCAGCGCGCCGACCAGATCCAGTGGTCCGAAGGCAAGGACGAGATCGATTACTTCGCCCCGATCGTGGCCGACGCCGAAGCCGGTTTCGGCGGCGTGCTGAACGCCTTCGAGCTGATGAAATCCATGATCGAGGCGGGCGCCGCCGGCGTGCACTTCGAAGACCAGCTGGCCTCGGTCAAGAAATGCGGCCACATGGGCGGCAAGGTGCTGGTCCCGACCCGCGAAGCCGTCGAAAAGCTCAACGCCGCGCGCCTGGCCGCCGACGTGATGGGCGCCCCGACCCTGGTCATCGCCCGCACCGACGCCGAAGCGGCCGACCTCTTGACCTCGGACGTCGACGACAACGACCGCCCGTTCTGCACCGGCGAGCGTACCGTCGAGGGCTTCTTCCGCGTGCGCCCGGGCCTGGAGCAGGCCATCTCGCGCGGCCTGGCCTACGCGCCTTACGCCGACCTGGTGTGGTGCGAAACCGGCAAGCCGGACCTGAACTACGCCAAGCAGTTCGCCGAAGCCATCCACGCCAGGTTCCCGGGCAAGATGCTGGCCTATAACTGCTCGCCGTCCTTCAACTGGAAGAAGAATCTGGACGACGCCACCATCGCCAAGTTCCAGCGCGAACTGGGCGCCATGGGCTACAAGTTCCAGTTCATCACCCTGGCCGGCTTCCACGCCCTGAATTATGGCATGTTCAACCTGGCCCACGGCTATGCGCGGCGCGGCATGTCGGCCTTCGTGGAGCTGCAGGAAGCGGAATTCGCCGCCGCCGAACGCGGCTTCACCGCGGTCAAGCACCAGCGCGAGGTCGGCACCGGCTACTTCGACGCGGTCACCCAGACCATCCAGCAGAACCAGAGCTCGACCACCGCGCTGCACGGATCGACCGAAGACGAACAATTCTTCGACGAAAAAAAGGTTGCGTAAATTCTAGTTTCTAGAACGTTCATGCTCTGTAGCAACGCGTGCTTCGGCGCGCGTTTTTTTGTGTGTGTCAATCGGGCAACAGCTGTTGATTTTCATGCTACGCACCTGTAAATTTCGTCTCTGCAAGCAATTGTCTGTTTGTAATACCACTTCACTAACTGGTGATCCGCACCACTTCATAAACATGGCCCTGCAACGACGGGGCCGGATTCCAAAACCACCAAGGTCCTGAAAATCATGAAAAAAATCTCCGCCCTGCTGTTCGCACTCGTCCTCACCGCTTGCGCGAGTGCTCCGCGCATCGCCGCACCGAACCTGATCACCGCACCGACCCCGATCGTGGGCAACAGCGGCAAGTACATGTCGCCGTTCACCGAAGACGGCACCGTGGCCGCCTGGGTGGAGAAGGGCCGCAACGCCAGCGCCGGCGCCAGCATCGGCGGCTTCCTGGGCGCCCAGGCCGGCCAGAAAGTGGCTGAAAACATCCCGTTCATCGGCGGCTTCCTGGGCCAGGCTGTCGGCGAAAGCGCCGGCCGTGCGATCGCCCTGAAGATGGTCGGCGGCGAAGAGTTCATCCGCGCCAACTCGGACATCTCGTTCAACTCGGTCAACGACCTGGCCGTCTACATGTACGCCAAGAACTCGACCCACAAGGATTTCGCCGAAGCCCTGAAGCTGACCCAGGAAATCTACCCGGAACTGAAGACCACCTACTACCAGGCGATCATCAACGCCTCGCGCGGCAAGTAAGGAAACACCGATGAAAACGACGTACATCGCGGCCCTGGCCGCCGTGCTGGCCCTGAGCGGCTGCGCCACCTCGAACCTGAACAACAGCGCGGGCAGCCGCGTGGTCTACCAGGACGTGAGCACCACCTCGACCCAGGTCGCCGGCGTCGGCATGGAAGCGCAGGACATCGTGTCGAGCACCGACAAGATGGTGCGCGACATCCTGTCGAACCCGGCCATCGCCGGCCGCACCACGCCGCCGCGCATCATCATCGATTCGGAATACTTCGCCAACGACAGCTCGTCGCGCGTGAACAAGAACCTGATCACCGACCGCCTGCGCATCGAACTGAACCGCGCTGCCCAGGGCCGCCTGGTGTTCGTCGCCCGTCACTACGGCGACATGGTTTCGAAGGAACGCGAAGCCAAGCGCAGCGGCGAAACCGACCGCGGCACCATCCGCAGCACCAAGGCCAAGGCTGGCGCGGACTTCCGTCTCGGCGGCCGCATCACCTCGCTGGATGCCAACTCGGCCCGTACCGGCACCCTGTCGCGCTACCACCAGATCAGCTTCGAGCTGATCGACCTGGAGTACGAGACCATCGCCTGGAGCGGCATGTTCGAGTTCAAGAAGGAAGCCCAGGATGACGTCCTGTACCGCTAAGCGGAGCAGCATCGTCCTGGCAGTGGCCCTGGCACTCGGTGTGCCGGGCGCCGCCCAGGCCGATTACGCGTCCGAGGCAGCGCGCCTGAAAAGCGCGCCGGCCAAGGACGCGACCCTGCACACCCTGCAGGCCGGCGTGGCCGCCATGTCCGAAGGCAAGACCGCGGAAGCGTCCGAGCTGTTCGACGGCGCGCTGGCGAGCATCGAAGGCATGTTCGCCAACACCGAGAACGCCGCCAAGGCGCGCTCGCTGTGGTACGAAGAGGGCGCCAAGGACTACAAGGGCGAGCCCTACGAGCGCGCCATGGCCTACTACTACCGCGGCATGCTGTACCTGGCCGAGGGCGACTACGAGAACGCGCGCGCATCCTTCCGCGGCGGCATCCTGCAGGATGCCTTCGCCGAGGAACAGCAGCACCGCAGCGACTTCGCGGCGCTGATGATCCTGGAAGGCTGGAGCAGCCAGGCGAACGGCGAAGCCGGCATGGCGAAGGACACCTACGCCGAGGTGGCGCGCCTGCGTCCGCAGTTCGCTGCGCCGGCCGCCGGCGCCAACCTGCTGGTGGTCGCCGAGCTCGGCGGCGCGCCGCGCAAGGTCGGCGACGGCGTCGGCAACCACGAGATCGTGTACCGCAAGGCCAAGCGCATGCCGGAACGCAGCCTCAAGATCGAGTTCGACGGCAAGCCGCAGCAAGTAGCGCTGGCCGAGGACGTGTTCTTCCAGGCCAGCACCCGCGGCGGACGCCCGGTCGACCGCCTGATCGAAGGCAAGGTGGCGTTCCAGAACACCGCCAGCGCGATCGGCGAGACCTTCGGCGCCATCGCCTCGGAAGGCAGCGTGATCGCGGCGGCCAACGGCGGCGGCGGCGGCCGTGCGCTGGGCGCGGTCGCGGCAGTGGGCGCGATCGCCTCGCTGGTCGCGGTCAACGTCAAGCCGCGTGCCGACGTGCGCTACTGGAACAACCTGCCGGAAACGCTGCACATCGGCGCCGTCCAGCACCAGGGCCTGCCCGAGAACGTGACCATCAAGCTGTTCGACGAGAACGGCCAGCAAGTCCCCGCCGATTCCCTGCGCATCCAGAAATGGATCGACAAGAAGGGCAACGGCGTGGTCTGGATCAAGACTAGGAACAATTAAATGAAAAACACCCTCAACATCGCCGCTGCCGGCCTGGCCGCAGTGCTCCTGACCGGCTGCCCGACCGTGTCGCCGGAAGGCGCCCAGCTGGGCGCGCGCGTCAACGACGCCATGGCGCCGACCGCGACCGTGATGTACGACCAGGTCGTCATCATCGACAAGGTCCTGCAGAACACCAAGAACGGCAAGATCGCCATCGAACGCCAGGGCGCGCGCCGCAATCCGACCGGCACCCTGAACGTGATCGTCCAGATCCGCAACCGCACCGACCACCCGCAAGTGATCGAGGCGCGCACCAGCTTCTTCGACAACGGCTTCGCGCCGACCGAGAAGCCGTCGGCCTGGACCCGCGTCCACCTGGACGGCAACGGCATCGGCAGCTACCAGGAGTCGTCGATCGGCGCCGCCCAGGTTGCGCACTACTACGTCGAAGTGCGGGAGGCCCGCTGATGCGCCGTCTGATGTTTGCCGCGCTGATCGGCATCGCCGCCGGCGCCGGCGCGCAGAACCTGACCGCGCCGAACGCGCTGGCCCCGGCCGGCGCCGCCGTGCAGGGCTACACCGATCCGGCCGAAACCGCCGTGATCGCGGACACCCCGGGCGCGGGCAGCTTCCAGCAGTGGTATGTCGGCCAGCGCCGTCCGGCCATGGTGGTCTATTTCGACCGCAAGCTGGACCAGCTGCCGCCGGGCTGGCAAGGCCGTGAACGCCTGCTGGTCGAAGAGACCACCAAGGCCCAGGGCAAGGAAGAAAACCGCAAGCTGACCGTCGGCTTCGAGCGCAACACGGCCCAGGCCGCGCGCCCGGTGTCGCAGTTCGCCCAGCTGTTCCAGAACGCGCTGGAAGCGGAACTGAAGCGCCAGAGCCTGCGCGTGCTGGACGGCAAGGTCCTGCACCGTAAAGAGTCGGCCAGCGGCCGCGGCGGCGACATCGAGTACGCCTCGCTCAAGAAGTCGGCGCGCTTCGTGTTCGAAGTCGAACTGCTGGTGCTGAACGGCCAGTGGGAGCTGGTGGGCGTCCTCAAGGACATCCATAACGGCGACCTGACCGCCAACGTGCGCCTGCCGGTGGACAACCTGGGCAACCAGGCCGCCATCGACCGCGCCGTGCGTTCGCTGGTGCGCCGCCTGATGCATTACTCGGTCGCCTGACAGGACCGTTTCCCTTCGGGGAAGTACAAGGCCGCGGCTCACTGCCGCGGCCTTTTTATTTGTCCGCAGGGCGGCTTAGACCTCATCCATTTCCGTGCCCACCCCGTTTGTAGTGGATAATGGCGCCCATCGCGCCGCTGTCCTTAATGCGGCAACCATTTTCTCGAGGAATTCCAGCCCATGCTGAGCTACCGCCACGCCTTCCATGCGGGCAATCACGCCGACGTCCTGAAGCATTTCGTCCAGGTCCAGCTCCACCTGTACATGAACCAGAAGGACGCCGCCTACACCTATATCGACACCCACTCGGGCGCCGGCGTGTACGCGCTCGACAGCGCGCAGGCCACCAAGAGCAGCGAATACGAGACCGGCATCGGCCCGCTGTGGTCCTGCACCGACGTGCCGGCCCCGCTGGCGGCCTATCTCGACCTGGTGAAAGGCATGAACCCGAGCGGCAAGATGCGCTACTACCCGGGCTCGCCCTATGTGGCCGAGCAGGTGGCGCGCGAGCAGGACCGCCTGCGCCTGTTCGAGCTGCATCCTTCCGACCACAGGATCCTGAGCGAGAATTTCCGCCGCCTGGAAGCGCACAAGGCGGAGCAGGGCGAGCGTGCGCGCGGCCGGCGCGTGATCATCGAGCACGGCGACGGTTTCAACAGCCTCAAGGCGCTGCTGCCGCCGCCTTCGCGCCGCGCCCTGGTGCTGATCGATCCGCCCTACGAGATCAAGGACGACTACCGGCGCGTACGCGACGCCCTCGACGAAGCGCTGGGCAAGTTCCCGAGCGGTATCTACGCGATCTGGTACCCGGTGCTGCAGCGCATGGAATCGCGCCAGTTCGCCGACCGCCTCAAGCGCCTGCCGGCCAAGGAGTGGCTGAACGTCACCCTGACCACCCGCACCCCGACCCCGGACGGAACTGGCCTGCACAGCAGCGGCATGTTCATCCTGAATCCGCCCTATACGCTGGAGCCGATGCTGCGCGAAGTGATGCCCTATCTGGTGCGCGTGCTGGGCAAGGATGCCGGCGCCCGCTTCACCATCGAAAAAGGCACGCAAGTGACGGGCGCCGCCGCCGGCCGCCTGGTGGGTGACGCACCGCGCGCGCCGGTAGGCAATGCGCGCCGCGCCAGCCCGCTGTCGGGCAAGGGCAGCTTGCGCCTGCCGGGCCAGAGCATGCCGGGCCGCGAGGAGGGCGCCGCCCGCCCGCCGCGCGCCGCGGGCGAACGCGGCCCATCCACCGAAGGCCGTCCGTCGACCGAAGGCCGCCGGCCCCAGGGCGCTGGTGCGCGTCCCGCCAGGGGCGATGCGCCGCGCGGTCCGTCCCCCGGCCCTCGCAAAGGTCCGCGCCAGGGCGGGCGCAGCTAGCGGTAACATCTTGATACGATGTCGAAATGCTAACGTCGACATTTTTGTAGTATAGTCAAGATGGGCGGAGAGTCCGACCTCCGCCCCATGCGGCGCATCGTGTCGCATTGGTGATCTAGTAGTTACCCAGGAGTATTTGATGCATGCCGACCCGACGGCAGCGGTTTCCGTGCCGTCCAACGATTTTTTCCTCGCCCGCCAACCCATTCTCGGCCGCGACCAGCACCTGGTCGCCTTCGAGCTGCTGTTCCGTGCAGCCGGCGAGGACGACGATGCCAAGCTGACCGATGGCGCCGCCGCGACCGCCGCGGTGATCTCGCACGCCTCCCAGCTCGGCATGGAGCAGGTGGTGGGCGAGCAGCTGGCCTTCGTCAACGTCGACGAAGTCGTCCTGATGAGCGACTTCGTGCGCTTCCTGCCGGCCCATAAAGTCATTCTCGAGATTCTCGAAACGGTGGAGCCCACCGAGCAGCTGCTGGCGCGGGTCGCCGAGCTGAAGGAGCTGGGTTTCAAGTTCGCGGTCGACGACGTGGTCGAGCACTCGGCCGAGCTAGACAAGCTGGTCGCCCTGGTGGACGTGATCAAGGTCGACGTCAAGGGCCTCGCGCCCGAAGAGCTGGCGCGCCTGGCGGATTCGCTCAAGGGCACGGGCAAGAAACTGCTGGCGGAAAAAGTCGAGACCCTGGACGAGTTCCGCCTGTGCATGGAGCTGGGCTTCGAATACTTCCAGGGCTATTACTTCGCCCGTCCGGCTATCCTGACCGGCAAGAAGATCACCCCTTCGGAGATGGGCATCCTGCGCCTGCTGGAGCTGGTCAATTCGAATGCGGACAGCCAGGCCATCGAAGCGGCGGTGAAGCGCGACGCGCTGATCAGCCTGAACCTGCTGCGCCTGGTGAACAGCCGCGCGGCCCCGGGGCCCCAGATCGAGTCGCTGTCGCAGGCGCTCAGCCAGCTGGGGCGGCGCCAGCTGTCGCGCTGGCTGCAGATCCTGGTCTATACCTCGGCCGGGCAGGTGGACCTGGATTCGCCGCTGCTGCTGCTGGCGACCACGCGCGGCAAGCTGCTGGAGATGATGACCCTGCATGTGCGGCCGGGCGACACGGCCAGCGCGGACCGGGCGTTCACGGTGGGCATCATGTCGCTGGCGGATGCGCTGTTCTCGGTGCCGATGGCGGATATTCTCGACAATGTCGAGGTGGCCGACGACGTGCGCGCGGCGCTGCTGGACCGGGAAGGGGATTTCGGGACCATGCTGCGCGTGGCCGAGTTGCTGGAGGCGGCCGATTGCGGGCGCAAGCTGGCGGCGGCGCTCAGGCGCGTGGGACTGACGGTGCCCGAGATTCGGGAGATCGAGCTGGCGGCGTTTAACTGGGTGCGCGAGCTGACCCACGAGGTGCACTAGTTATCGGCCTGCAGGCAAACTTGGGTTCCGGCCTTCGCCGGAACGACGTGCCTGAGCTTGCCACTTAAGCTTGAGCCGTCGTTCCGGCGGAGGCCGGAACCTCAGTTCGTTGAGCAGCCCCTAGCTCAAGCTTTATTGCCCCAGCAGCAAAAACACCGTCGGCTTCTTATGAAACTCCGGCGCCTTCCCACTAGCCAGCTGCGCCTTCCACTTCGCCGCCGTCAGTGTCTTCACCGACTCGCTGGCAAGCGTCAGATCCGTCGCCACGCAAACGAGCGTCCCCGGCTGGCACGTCGTCACCAGCGCCTCCAGCATCTGCCCATTCCGGTACGGCGTCTCGATAAACAACTGGGTCTGCTTCTCGCTGCGCGAGCGCTGCTCCAGCTGCTGGATCCGCTTGGTGCGCTGCGCGGCGTCGGTCGGCAGATAGCCATTGAACGCGAAGCTCTGCCCATTCAGCCCGCTGGCCATCACGGCCAGCAGCAGCGAGGACGGCCCGACCAGCGGCCGCACCGGAATCCCGTGCTGGTGCGCCAGGCGCACCAGGTCCGCTCCCGGATCGGCCACCGCCGGCACCCCGGCTTCGGACACCAGCCCCGCATCGCGCCCTGCCAGCAGCGGCGCCAGCAGCTGGTTTAGGGCCTGCGCCGGCGTGTTCACGTTCAGCTCGGCGATCTGGATCTCCTGCAGCGGCCGGGCGAGCGGATGATCGATCGCCACCAGCTTGAGGAAGGCGCGCGCCGTCTTGGCGTTCTCGGCCACGAAATAGTCGAGACGGGACGTGACGGCCTGCACCTGGGTCGGAAGCAGGGTGGCCAAGGCGCCGGGAGCGGCGTCGACCGGGCCGAGGGTATTGGGAATCAGAAAAAGCGTGCCAGCCATAAATACACTATATAGAGAGGTCAGGTGCCGAAGAAACGCACGCCGGCGCGGCGCAGCATGCCGGTCAGGGCGATCAGGGGCAGGCCGGTGAGGGCGGTCGGGTCGGTGGAATCGATGCGTTCGAGCAGGGCGATGCCCAGGCCTTCGTTCTTGGCGCTGCCGGCGCAGTCGTAGGGCTGCTCGATGCGCAGGTAGGCGTCCAGCTCCTCGTCCGGCAGGTCGCGGAAGGTGACGAACACCTGCACATTCTCGACCTGGGCGGGCTCGTCCGCCCGGCCATCCCACAGGCACAACGCCGTATGAAACACCACCTGGCGCCCGCGCATCAGCTGCAGCTGGGCCAGGGCGCGCGCATGGTCGCCCGGCTTGCCGATCTGCAGCCCGTCGAGGGTCGCCACCTGGTCCGAACCGATCACCAGCGCGCCCGGATGAAGGGCCGCCACCGCGGCCGCCTTCTCGCGCGCCAGGCGCAGGGCGGTCTCCTGCGGCGCTTCGCCGGGCAGAGGCGTCTCGTCGAGTTGCGGCGCGATGGCCTCGAAAGGCAGGCCCAGGCGGGACAGCAATTCGCGCCGGTAGGCGGAGCTCGAAGCAAGAATGAGGCGCGCGGGCGCAGAACTTGGTATCATGTCGGCCTTGAAGGGAAAATCATAAGTAAAACAGATAGATAGCTAGTTCCCGACAAGCAAATCTGATGAATGCCGAGCTCGCTGCAACAGCTGCCTCCGAAACAGGCAAAAAACTGTGCAAGTTTTTGACTCTGCAGCGAGAAGCCTGTTATTATCGCAGGTTTTCCGGGGAACCTTCCAAATGAGCGCTTTTGTCATCGACGCTTTTGAGTTTTGTCGGAATAGCGGGCAGCGCGAAGGCGTGACGCCCGTGGCGGACATGCCCCGTCTGGCAGCCGATTGCGCCGACAAGAGTGGCGAGATCCGCTGGTCCATCCAGGGAGGCCAGACCCGCCAGGGCTACCCCTCGATGACCCTGTCGGTGGCTGGTCCGGTGCAGCTGGTGTGCCAGCGTTGCCTGCAGCCCTTTAGCTACGAGATCGATTCGTCCACCATGCTGGTGCTCGGCAAGGACGACGAGGAAGCCGACCAGATCGAGGAAATCCTCGACGACGAGAGTATCGACGTGATCGTCGGCAGCCACGCCTGCGACGTGCGCGAGCTGCTCGAAGATGAAGCCCTGCTGGCCCTGCCGCAGGCACCGAAACACGATGTCTGTCCGGACACCAAGCTCCTGGACAGCCTGAAGACCGAAAAGGTTTCGCCGTTCGCCGGCCTCAAGAATCTCAAGTCAGAGTGATCAGTACAGAATTTGTAGTACCGCAGTAAAAGGCAGTACGACGAAAGAACGTGTCAAACGCGTGCAGCAGTCGAGTATGGCAGTAGGCAGTAGATGTAGGCAGCGTTAAAACATGTCGGCATTCACGGAGAATTATTCCTAAGAATTGCCGGTGGGATACTCGATGCGCATGTATTTGCAAGTCGAATGTGTTAGAATTTTAGAACTTATGTATTAGGAGTCATCATGGCAGTTCAACAGAATAAGAAGTCCCCTTCGAAGCGCGGCATGCACCGTTCGCACGATTTCCTGACCGCGCCGAACCTGGCAGTCGAGCCGACCACCGGCGAGACCCACCTGCGTCACCACATCAGCCCGAACGGCTTCTACCGTGGTCGCAAAGTCCTGAAGACCAAGAACGACGAGTAATCGACGTCTTGTCTTTCAGTACCATGAAAGCGGTGCAACGTATGTTATTTGCGTGGCGCCGCTTTTTCTTTATGACTCATCCAGTAATCGGCTGCAATCCAAGCTTGCACACCGTCATTTACTATCGCGCGGACTCCGGCCGGCCCAGCGCCACGCCCCGATCCCATCTTGCCGCTCGCTGTGCGTAATTCGCGGCAACTTCCCGACAAATGACAATTAAAATTTCCATTGACTGCATGGGCGGCGATCACGGCCCCTCTGTGACGATCCCGGCAGCCATCTCCTTTCTAAAAAAGCAAGCTGACGCCGAACTCATCCTGGTCGGCAACGAAGACCTGCTGCGCCAGGAGCTCAAGAAATCCGGTGCGGACACCCATCCGCGCATCTCGCTCAAGCACGCGACCGAAGTGGTCGCCATGGACGATCCGGTCGAAGTGGCGCTGCGCCGCAAGAAGGATTCGTCGATGCGCGTGGCGATCGAGCTGGTCAAGGACGGCAGCGCCAATGCCTGCGTCTCGGCCGGCAATACCGGCGCCCTGATGGCCGTCTCGCGCTACGTGCTCAAGACCATGGCCGGCGTCGACCGCCCGGCGATCTGCTCGATCGTGCCGAACCAGAAGAACGGCCCCACCTACATGCTCGACCTCGGCGCCAACGTCGACTGCGAGCCGGACCACCTGCACCAGTTCGCCATCATGGGCTCGGTGCTGTGCTCGGCCATCGAAGGCATCGAGCGCCCGACCATCGGCCTGCTCAACGTCGGCACCGAGGACATCAAGGGCAACGACGTGGTCAAGGCCACCGGTGCGCTGCTGCGCGCCGACCACGAGCGCGGTAAACTCAATTTCTACGGCAATGTCGAAGGCAACGATATCTTCAAGGGCACCACGGACGTGGTAGTCTGCGACGGTTTCGTCGGCAATGTCACCCTGAAGGCCATCGAAGGCATGTCGCGCTTCGTCAAGTCGGTCTTCAAGCAGAGCGTGTTGTCGATGGCCGGCGCGGTGCTGGCGCGCGGCGCGCTCAAGAAGCTGAATCCCGAGCGCTACAACGGCGCCGGGCTGCTGGGCCTCAAGGGCCTGGTGTTCAAGAGCCATGGCGGCGCCAACGCCTATGCTTTCGAATGGGCGCTCAAGCGTGCCTACGAGGCCGCCGCGCACAACGTACAAGAGCAGCTGTCGGCCCTGATCGCCGAACTGATGCCCTCTCAGGACCCTGAACGCCAGGCTTGACCAGCCGCGTTCACTCAACTAGCAGGATGGTGGAGCAATGACCGTATTCAGCAAAATCACCGGCACCGGCAGCTATCTGCCGGCCAAGCGCGTCACGAACGACGAACTCGCGGCCCAGCTGGCCGAGAAGGGCATCGAGACCTCGCACGAGTGGATCGTGACCCGCAGCGGCATCGAGGCGCGCCACTATGCGGACGCCACCGAGAACTCGTCCGACCTGGCCGTCAAGGCCGCGCGCAAGGCGCTCGAGATGGCCGGCAAGCAGCCGTCCGACGTCGACCTGGTGATCGTCGCCAGCTCCACCCCCGACTTCCACGGCAGCTTCCCCAGCACCGCCTGCATCGTGCAGCAGAAGCTCGGCATGGAGAACAACAGCGCCGCCTTCGACGTGCAGGCCGTGTGCAGCGGTTTCGTCTACGCGGTCTCGACCGCCGACGCCTTCATCCGCTCGGGCATGCACAAGACCGTGCTGGTGATCGGCGCCGAGATCTTCTCGCGCATCCTCGACTTCTCGGACCGCACCACCTGCGTGCTGTTCGGCGATGGCGCCGGCGCCATCGTGATGGAAGCCTCGAGCGAACCGGGCGTGCTGGCCTCCAAGCTGCACGCCGACGGCCGCCACTCGCATATCCTGTCGGTCCCGGGCAACCTGGCCCAGGGCGCGATCGCCGGCAGCGGCTTCCTGTACATGGACGGCCCGGCGGTGTTCAAGCTGGCCGTTACCGTGCTCGAGGAAGTGGCCCACGAAGTGCTGGAGCAGGCGCAGATGCGTCCTTCGGACATCGACTGGCTGGTGCCGCACCAGGCCAACCTGCGCATCATGAAGGGCACCGCCAAGAAGCTCGACCTGCCCATGGAAAAGATGGTCGTGACGGTCGGCGAACATGGCAACACCTCGGCCGCCTCGATCCCGCTGGCGCTGGACCAGGCCGTGCGCGACGGCCGCATCAAGCCGGGCCAGAACGTCCTCATGGAAGGCGTGGGCGGCGGCTTCACCTGGGGCGCGGCCCTGGTGCGCATGTAACCAAATCGATAAGGACAATAAGAAGATGAGCAAATTCGCATTCCTGTTCACGGGCCAGGGCGCCCAGGCAGTCGGCATGCTGAACGGCTTCGCCGGCAACCCGGTCGTCGAGCAGACCGTGGCCGAAGCATCGGACGCCCTGGGCTTCGACCTTGGCCGCCTGATCGCCGAAGGCCCGAAGGAAGACCTCGACCTCACCACCAATACCCAGCCGGTCATGCTGACCGCCGCCGTCGCCGTCTACCGCGCCTGGATCGCGGCCGGCGGCCCGGCCCCCGCGGTCGTGGCAGGCCACAGCCTGGGCGAATACTCGGCCCTGGTGGCCGCCGGCGTGATCCCGTTCAAGGACGCCGTGCCGCTGGTGCGCTTCCGCGCGCAATCGATGCAGGACGCGGTGCCGGTGGGGCAGGGCGGCATGGCCGTCATCCTCGGCCTGCTGGCCGACGACGTGCGCGCTGTCTGCGCCGAGGCGGCGCAAGGTGAAGTGGTCGAAGCCGTCAACTTCAACGAGCCGACCCAGATTGTCATCGCCGGCCACACCGCGGCCGTCGAGCGCGCCTGCGAGATCGCCAAGGCCAAGGGCGCCAAGCGCGCCATGAAGCTGGCCGTGTCGGCGCCGTTCCACTCGTCGCTGCTCAAGCCCGCATCGGACCGCCTGCGCGAGTACATGGGCAAGCTGAGCTTCTCGGCGCCGCAGATCGAGGTCATCAACAACGTCGACGTCGCCGTGCTGAAGGACCCGGAACAGATCAAGGACGCCCTGGTGCGCCAGGCCGCCGGCCCGGTGCGCTGGGTCGAGACCATGCAGAAGATGGCTGCCGAGGGTGTCACCCAGGTCATCGAATGCGCCCCGAGCAAGACCCTGATCGGCATGGCCAAGCGCATCGACCCGGTGCTGGTGGGCGAAGCCCTGGTCGACCAGGCCTCGCTCGAGCGCGTGCTGGCCTCCCTGCAGCAGGCATAAACCCTATTTCATAAGAAGAGGATGAAAGAGATGAATCTGGAGAACCAAGTCGCCCTCGTGACCGGCGCATCGCGCGGCATCGGCAAGGCCATCGCGCTGGAACTGGCGCGCCAGGGCGCGAAAGTGGTCGGCACCGCCACCACCGAATCCGGCGCACAGGCCATCACCGAATACCTGGGCGAATTCGGCGGCAAGGGCGTGGTCCTGAACGTGACCGATGCGGCGCGCTGCGGCGAAGTCGTGGACGAAGTGCAGAAGAGCTTCGGCAGCCTGTCGATCCTGGTCAACAACGCCGGCATCACCCAGGACAACCTGGCCATGCGCATGAAGGACGAGGAGTGGGACAGCGTGGTCGCCACCAACCTGACCTCGGTCGGCCGCCTGTCGCGCCTGGTGCTGCGCGGGATGATGAAGGCCAAGCACGGCCGCATCATCAACATCACCTCGGTGGTCGGCGCGTCCGGCAACCCGGGCCAGATGAACTACGCCGCCGCCAAGGCCGGCGTGGCCGGCATGACCCGCGCCCTGGCGCGCGAGATCGGCAGCCGCAACATCACCGTCAACTGCGTCGCGCCGGGCTTCATCGACACCGACATGACCAAGGCGCTGGGCGACGACCAGCACGCCGCGCTGCTGGGCCAGATCCCGCTGGGCCGCCTGGGCAAGCCGGAAGACATCGCCCATGCGGTCGCCTTCCTGGCCGGTCCGCAAGCCGCTTATATCACCGGTACCGAGCTGCACGTGAATGGCGGCATGTACATGAATTGATGTGCTAATGTCCGGCTTTTGAGGATTCGCTTGCAAAAAGCCGGTTCATTCCCATCTTTTAGCAGGAAATTCGGACGAATTAGCAGCAATCGCCGAAAATAGTTTTTCAAGGCGCAAACCTGATAAAATGCGCGCACTTTCCGCAACACATACCTTAATGGAGCCAAAACATGTCGGATATCGAACAACGCGTTAAAAAAATCGTCGCTGAGCAACTGGGCGTTGCCGAAGCAGACATCAAAATCGAATCCTCGTTCGTTGACGACCTCGGCGCTGACTCGCTGGACACCGTGGAACTGGTGATGGCACTGGAAGACGAGTTCGAAATGGAAATCCCTGACGAACAGGCTGAGAAGATCACCACCGTCAAGCAGGCAATCGACTACGCAACCGCGCACGTCAAGGCCTAAGCTGCTGCTTTAAAGTTTTTGGGAGAATCGCTTGAGCCGTTCACGCAACCGCCGTGTCGTCGTTACTGGCCTGGGCTGTATTTCACCGATCGGCAACACCATTGCCGAGGCGTGGAGCGCGGCCCTGGCAGGTAAGTCGGGCATTGCCAACATCACCAAGTTCGACGCGTCGCAGTTCAGCACCCGTTTCGCGGGCGAAGTGAAGAACTTCGTTGTCGAGGACTACCTGCCGGGCAAGGAAGGCCGTCACATGGATAGCTTTATCCATTACGGCATGGCAGCCGGCATCCAGGCCCTGCAGGATTCGGGACTGGAAGTCACCGAGGAGAACGCGGACCGTATCGGCGTGACCATCGGTTCGGGTATCGGCGGCCTGCCGATGATCGAAGCCACCAAGGAAGAGTACACGGCCAAGGGCCCGCGCCGCATCTCGCCGTTCTTCGTGCCGGCCTCGATCATCAACATGATCTCGGGCGATCTCTCGATCAAATTCGGCCTGCGCGGCCCGAACCTGGCGATCGTCACCGCCTGCACCACCGGCCTGCACTGCATCGGCGCGGCGGCCCGCCTGATCGAGTACGGCGACGCCGACGTGATGATCGCCGGCGGCGCCGAGTCGACCGTCTCGCCGCTGGGCCTTGGCGGTTTCGCCTCGGCGCGCGCGCTGTCGACCCGCAACGAAGATCCGACCACCGCGTCCCGTCCGTGGGACAAGGACCGCGACGGCTTCGTGCTGGGCGAGGGCGCCGGCGTCATGGTGCTGGAAGAGTACGAGCACGCCGTCAAGCGCGGCGCCAGGATCTATGCGGAAGTCATCGGCTTCGGCATGAGCGCGGACGCCAACCACATCACCTCGCCGGTCGAGGATGGCAGTGGCGCGGCGCGCTGCATGGTCACGGCGCTGAAGAACGCCGAGATCAACCCGGACCAGGTGCAGTACGTGAACGCGCACGGCACCTCGACGCCGCTGGGCGACGTGGCTGAAGTGCGCGGCATCAAGCGCGTCTTCGGCGACCAGGCGAAAAACATGGTCGTGAACTCGACCAAGTCGATGACCGGTCACCTGCTGGGTGGCGCGGGCGGCCTGGAATCGGTGTTCACCGTCCTGGCCATCCACAACCAGGTCTCGCCGCCGACGATCAACATCTTCAACCAGGATCCGGAATGCGACCTGGACTTCTGCGCCAACACGGCGCGCGAGATGCAGATCAACTACGCGGTCAAGAACTCGTTCGGTTTCGGCGGTACCAACGGTACCCTCGTGTTCGCTAAAGTCTAAGCTGAACTCACCACGCCCATCCCTTGTCTAAGGGGTGGGCGCCTGCCTCATCCGGCTCGGCCATCCTGGCCTCCGCTTTCCGCCGGCGCTGTTTTCCTTCCCTACATCATGCCGATCACGGTGACTGCCGTCGTCGCGCCGTCGCGCCGCCTGCGCGTGCTGCTGGCCGCCTTCTGCGCGTCCCTGTTCGCGGCGTCCGTCGCCGTCGGCCTGCTATTGCCCGGGCGTTTCCTGACCGGCGCCTGGCTGCCGCTGTTGCTTGCCGCGATAGCCGTCGCCCACGCTTTAGGCAGCGGCAACGCAGCCGTGCGCCGGATTGATTTTTCTGGAGTCGGAACACTACGCCTGACGGTACAACGGAATGTGCACCTGCCGACGGCGACCAGCGCGAGCTTGCTGCCCGGCGCCACTGTCTGGCCCTGCTGCATGCTGCTGCGCCTGCGCGCCGGGGAGTCCGGCGACGCCTGGCGCCTCGTGCTGCTGCCCGACAGCCTGGGCCCCAGCGCCTACCGCGAGCTGGCGGTGGCCTTGCGGCATGGGGGTGCTGTGGCGGACGCCGCGGGGGGCGCCGCGGGTGCCGGAGTCAGCGCAAAAATACTTTGAACTTATTGCAGTGGGCCAACTCTTAAGCAAGGAGGGCCGGCTGCAGCCGATGGGGCATGGTCCGTGACGACAGAACGCGAGTGTGATCAGCTGCTGGTGGAGCGCGTCCAGGCCGGGGACCGGCAGGCGTTCGACCTGCTTGTGGCCAAGTACCAGCGCCGCCTGATGCGGCTGGTGTCGCGGCTGGTGCACGACCCGGCCGAGGCCGAAGATGTTGTGCAGGAGACGTTTATTAAAGCGTTCCGGGCACTGCGGCATTTTCGGGGCGACTCGGCGTTCTATACTTGGCTTTACCGAATAGGAATCAACACTGCAAAAAACTTTCTTGTAACCCAAGGCCGCCGGGCGCCGACCTCGACCGAGACGGATGCCGAGCGTGCCGAGGGGTTCGACGACGCAGACAGCCTGCGCGACATCAACACACCGGAATCTATGCTTGCCAGCAAGCAGATCGCCCACACGGTCAACGCGGCCATGGAAGCGCTGCCCCTCGAACTGCGCACGGCGATCGTCCTGCGCGAGATCGAGGGACTGAGCTACGAAGAGATATCCGAAGTGATGGCCTGTCCCATAGGCACCGTGCGCAGCCGGATCTTCCGCGCGCGCGAAGTCATCGCCGAGAAATTGCGCCCTTTGCTCGATTTCCCGGTTGACAAACGTCGGTAGGTAGCGAGATCGTAGACAGGCGCAGCACATCTTGAACATACCGACAGATACACCGATGGACACCAACAAAAAAATCCGCGAACACATCTCCGCCCTGGGCGACGGCGAGCTGCCGGAAGCCGAGCTGGAGCTGGCGTTCGCCGCGTTGCAGGAACCCGGCGGGCGCGAGGCCTGGGACCTGTACCACCGCATCGGCGACGTGCTGCGCGCGCAGCCTGTGCCGGATCTGTCGCCCGGGTTCGCGGCCAGGCTGGCGGCCCGGCTGGCGGCCGAGCCGATGTCCGTGAAGCGTGCGCCGGTCGGCACGACCGAGGCGGAGGCGCCATCCTCCGCGCCTGCGCTGACGAATCCCGCGTCATCGTAGGGTTGGCGGCTACGCCGCCGACGCGGCGATTGTTTGCGGCGCCGATGTCGTGCCGGATGATCTTGCTGCAAACCGCCACCGCGTGGCGGCAGAGCCGCCAACCCTACGATCGCCGCACGGCCCGGCTATGCCGCGCGCCGCGACAAAGCGCTGATTTTGCCTTACCATTCAGTCAATCTCAGCCCAGTCCATCGCCACCCCATGCCTAGCAAAACCGCCACCCTGATCCTGTCGGCACTGCTCGTGTCCGGCTCTTCCGCATTGCTCGCTTCCCCAGCCGCCACCGGCGCCGCACCCGTCCCGACCCCGCTCGTCACCGGCTTGCCGGACTTCACCGACCTGGTCGACAAGGTCAGCCCGGCCGTGGTCAACATCCGCACCACCGAGCGCGTGCGCGCCGGCAGCGGCATGCCGGGCGAGGAAGAGATGCAGGAATTCCTGCGCCGCTTCTTCGGCGGCCAGATCCCGCGCGGCGGCGGCGGGCGCCGCGGTCCCCAGCAGCAGCCCGAGGAGCAGGAAGTGCAGCGCGGCGTGGGCTCGGGCTTCATCATTTCCGACGACGGCTTCGTGCTCACCAACGCCCACGTGGTCGAGGGCGCCGACGAAGTCACCGTGACCCTCAACGACCGCCGCGAATTCAAGGCCAAGGTGCTGGGCGCCGACCGCCGCTCGGACGTGGCCCTGCTCAAGCTGGCCGCGACCGGCCTGCCTTACCTGCGCACCGGCGACTCCAGCAAGATCCGGGTCGGCGAATGGGTGGTCGCGATCGGCTCGCCCTTCAACCTCGACAACACCGTGACCGCCGGCATCATCTCGGCCAAGTCGCGCGATACCGGCGAATACCTGCCGCTGATCCAGAGCGACGTGGCGGTCAATCCCGGCAACTCGGGCGGCCCCCTGATCAACATGCGCGGCGAGGTGATCGGCATTAACTCCCAGATCGCCACCCTGTCCGGCGCCTACAACGGGATTTCCTTCGCCGTGCCGATCGACGAAGTGATCCGCGTGGCCGACCAGCTCAAGAAGACCGGACGCGTCACCCGCGGCCGCCTGGGCGTGCAGATCAGCGAAGTCACGCGCGACGTGGCCGAGTCGCTCGGCCTGGGCAAGGCGCGCGGCGCCGAAGTCTCGATGGTCGAGCAGGGCGGCCCGGCGGAGAAGGGCGGCATCAAGGTCGGCGACATCATCCTCAAGTTCAACGGCCAGCCGATCGAGACCACCCGCGACCTGCCGCGCCTGGTGGGCGCGTCCAAGGTCGGCAGCCGCGCGACCGTCACCGTGTGGCGCCGCGGCACCCAGCTCGACGTGCCGGTCACCATCGTCGAACTGCAGGACGAAAAGACCACCCCGGCCAAGCCGCAGCCCAAGAAGCCGGCGCCGAGCGCCGCGCCCAACGTCCTCGGGCTCAACGTATCGGGCCTGAGCGCCCAGCAGCACCGCGAACTCGGGATCGAGGGCGGGGTGCTGGTCGAGAACGCCCAGGGCAATGCGGCCACCGCCGGCATCCGGCCGGGCGACCTCATCCTGCAGGTGAACAATGCCCCGGTGACCGACGAGGCCCAGTTCAATGGGCTGATCGGCAAGCTCGATCCCAAGAAGCCGGTGGCCCTGCTGGTGCGGCGCGAGAACGTCACCCAATATGTCGTGATCAAGCCGCGCCAATGATGGGGGCGATTCCTTTCACCCTGTATTCGCGCGTCTGGTGCCACCTGTGCGAGGACATGCTGGCGGCCCTCCAGGCCCTGGAGGAGCCCGGCCGGCCGTTCGCGATCACGGTTCTCGACGTGGACGCCGACCCGGCCCTGGAAGCGCGCTTCAACGAGCTGGTGCCGGTGCTGTACGGCGACCCGGACGGCCCGGAGCTCTGCCATTACTTCCTGGATGAAGCGGCGGTGCGGACCTACGTGGCCAGCTTCAGCACCGCCGCGGCCTGAGCGCGCACGCCCGTCCGCGCCTGCTCCGGGACAGGCCAAGCCTTGTTTCGGCTGTTTTGGCCCGCAGATATGCCTGCCGGCGCCCCGGAAACCGGGCTTTCTGCCTCGAAATCCGGTAAAATGCCGGGTCGGAAAGCTTCTATCGCTGTGATGATCGCCGCATAAACGTTTTTCCCGCTGTTGACCAGGCGCTGCCTGGGGACCCTCGCGGCCCCGGATGCGGCGCTTTTTTCGTATTTCCGCTGCCTGCCACCGTGCTGTGCGGCGCCCGGATGCCGGCCTTGTGCGGCCCTTTTGGTTTTGAGCTTTGTTAATGAACAACATACGTAACTTTTCCATCATCGCCCACATCGACCACGGCAAATCGACCCTCGCGGACCGCATCATCCAGCTGTGCGGCGGCCTGTCGGAGCGCGAGATGGACGCGCAGGTGCTCGACTCGATGGATCTGGAGCGCGAGCGCGGCATCACCATCAAGGCCCAGACCGCGGCGCTGCAGTACAAGGCGCGCGACGGCCAGACCTACAACCTGAACCTGATCGACACCCCCGGCCACGTCGACTTCAGCTATGAAGTCTCGCGCTCGCTGTCCGCCTGCGAAGGCGCGCTGCTGGTGGTCGACGCGTCCCAGGGCGTGGAAGCCCAGACCGTGGCCAACTGCTACACCGCGCTCGACCTGGGCGTGGAAGTGGTGCCGATCCTGAACAAGATCGACCTGCCGCACGCCGACCCGGACAACGCCAAGAAGGAAATCGAGGACGTGATCGGCATCGACGCCTCGGACGCGACCACCTGCTCGGCCAAGACCGGCCTGGGCGTGGAAGACGTGCTCGAGACCCTGATCGCCAAGGTCCCGCCGCCCAAGGGCGACCCGGAGGCGCCGCTGCAGGCCCTGATCGTCGACTCCTGGTACGACCCTTACGTGGGCGTCGTGATGCTGGTGCGCGTGGTCAACGGCGTCCTGCGCCCGAAAGAAAAGATCCTGCTGATGGCGACCGGTTCGGTGAACCTGGTCGAGAGCGTCGGCGTGTTCACCCCGCGTTCGGTCTCGCTGCCGGAACTGTCCGCAGGGCAGGTGGGCTTCATCATCGCCGGCATCAAGGAACTGACCGCCGCCAAGGTGGGCGACACCGTCACCCTGGCGAGCAAGCCGGCCTTGGCCCCGCTGCCGGGCTTCAAGGAAGTCCAGCCGCAGGTGTTCGCCGGCCTGTTCCCGGTGGAAGCGAACCAGTACGACGCGCTGCGCGACTCGCTGGAAAAGCTGAAGCTGAACGACGCCGCCCTGATGTACGAGCCGGAAGTCTCGCAGGCGCTGGGCTTCGGCTTCCGCTGCGGCTTCCTGGGCCTGCTGCACATGGAGATCGTGCAGGAACGCCTCGAGCGCGAATTCGACATGGACCTGATCACCACCGCCCCGACCGTCGTGTACGAGGTCGAGATGCGCGACGGCTCCATGGTCCGCGTCGACAACCCGTCGAAGATGCCGGAGCCGTCCAAGATCAACGAAGTGCGCGAGCCGATCGTCGACGTCAACCTGTACATGCCCCAGGAATACGTGGGCGCGGTGATGACCCTGTGTAACGGCAAGCGCGGCGTCCAGATGGACATGGCCTACCACGGCCGCCAGGTCAAGCTGCACTACGAGATCCCGATGGCCGAGATCGTGCTGGACTTCTTCGACCGCCTGAAGTCGACCTCGCGCGGCTATGCCTCGATGGACTACGAGTTCAAGGAATACCGCGCCGCCGACGTGGTCAAGGTCGACATGCTGATCAACAGCGAGAAGGTCGATGCGCTGGCGATCATCGTGCACCGCGCTAACGCGCCTTACCGCGGCCGCCAGGTCGCCGCCAAGATGCGCGAACTGATCCCGCGCCAGATGTTCGACGTGGCGATCCAGGCCGCCATCGGCGCCACCATCATCTCGCGCGAGAACGTCAAGGCGCTGCGCAAGAACGTGCTGGCCAAGTGCTACGGCGGCGACATCAGCCGCAAGAAGAAACTGCTGGAAAAACAGAAAGCCGGTAAGAAGCGCATGAAGCAGGTCGGTTCCGTGGAGATTCCGCAGGAAGCCTTCCTCGCCATCCTCCAGGTGGAAGAAAAATAAATGAACCTGCAACCCATCTTGGGCAACTTTGCCCTGATCCTGTTCGTCGCCATGGTGATCACCGGTGTCATCTGGTGCCTGGATGTGTTCTACCTGGCCAAGGAGCGCCGCCGCAAGGCCGACGCCGCCCTGGCCGAGTACGACGCCCGCACCGCCAAGCTGGTGGCGGACGGGATCAAGGTCGACAACAACGGCAACCGCGCGGCGATCGAGCAGGCCCACCTGCGCCAGCCGACCTGGATCGAGTACTCGGGCAGCTTCTTCCCGGTGATCGCCCTGGTCTTCGTGCTGCGCTCCTTCCTGTGGGAGCCGTTCAAGATCCCGTCCTCGTCGATGGTGCCGACCCTGCTGGTGGGCGACTTCATCCTGGTAAACAAGTACACCTACGGTATCCGCCTGCCGATCATTAACAAAAAGATCATCCAGGTGAACGATCCCCAGCGCGGCGACGTGATGGTGTTCAAGTACCCGAAGGACATGAGCCAGGACTACATCAAACGCGTCATTGGTGTGCCGGGTGATAAAATCACCTACGAGAACAAGCGCCTGATGGTGAACGGCAAGCCGGTCGAGTACACGCCCCTGGACGACTACCTCGACGACCAGCACCCCGTCTACCACAAGCAGCTGGTGGAAAAGCTCCCGGGCAAGGATAGCGAGGTCGCTCACCGCATCCTGAATACCGACGGCCGCCCCACCTTCGATCTCGGCAATGTCGAGAACTTCCCGAACCGTGAAGCTTGCGACTATTCGTACGATAAATTTACCTGTATCGTACCGGAGGGCAACTATTTCATGTTAGGCGATAACCGAGACAACAGCCAGGACAGCCGCTATTGGGGTTTCGTCCCGGACAAGAACATCGTTGGCAAGGCGATCGTCGTTTGGATGAACTTCGGCAATCCCAAGCGGATTGGCGGCATCCGGTAACGCGGGGAGCGCAAGCAATGCAAGGCAATAAGAAGCACTATTTCGTGGGCGCCGAAAAAGGCATGTCGCTGACCGGCCTGATCGCCGTACTGGCGGTCCTCTGTGTCATGGCGCTATTCGCCATCAAGCTGATTCCGGCTTATCTCGAATACAACACGATCAAGGACGCGGTCGCCAAGGCCAAGGAAGCGGGCGGCACGCCGCGCGAGATGATCGCGGCCTACGACCGCAACGCCGAGATCAACAACGTGGAAGCCCTGCGCGGCCGCGACCTGGTGATCTCGCGCGACGGCGGCGAACCGGAAATCAGCTTCGCCTACGAAAAGCGGGTTCCGCTGATGGGCAACGTCAGCTTCGTGATCGACTTCGCCGGCAGCACCGACCCGAACGCGGCGGCGCCGGCTGCCGACACAGCCCAGTAACAACACACAGTACCCGGCCTGGCGCCGGGCGAGAGACGGCATCGACAATGAATCTTCAGTTATTGCAAACACGCTTGGGGTATACGTTTCGGGATGCCGGGCTGCTTCAGCAAGCCCTGACCCACCGTAGCCACAGCAGTTTGCATAACGAGCGCCTGGAATTCCTGGGCGACTCGATCCTGAACTGCGTCGTGGCCTCGATCCTGTACGAACGCTTCACGAACCTCGACGAAGGCGATTTGTCGCGCCTGCGCGCCAACCTGGTGAAGCAGCAGTCGCTGTTCGAGATCGCCCAGAAGCTGGAGCTGTCGCAGTTCCTGCGCCTGGGCGAGGGCGAGCTCAAGTCGGGCGGCTTCCGCCGTCCCTCGATCCTGGCCGACACCCTCGAAGCGCTGCTGGGCGCGATCTTCCTGGACACCGGCTTCGAGGCCGCGCGCGCCGTGATCCGCGCCTTCTACCTGCCCCTGCTGGACACGGTCGACCCGGCCACCCTGGGCAAGGACGCCAAGACCCTGCTGCAGGAATTCCTGCAGAGCAAGAAGATCTCGCTGCCGACCTATAACGTGGTGGCCACCCATGGCGCCGCCCACAGCCAGGAATTCGAAGTCGAATGCCTGGTGCCCAAGCTGAACATCCAGGTCTTCGGCCGCGGCGGCAGCCGCCGCGCCGGCGAGCAGGCCGCGGCCAGGCTCGCCCTCGAAGTCGCGCAGCAGGCCCTGACCAAGCCGGCAGGACGCAAGACCAAACCGCGCGCCGCCCAGCTCAAGCTGGCGGGCATCGCCACCATCCAGAGCGACGCGCCCGCTGCGCAAGCAGAACAACCAGGAACCACCCCATCATGAGCAGCACCCAAGAAGCCTTCCGCTGTGGCTACATCGCCATCGTCGGCCGCCCCAACGTCGGCAAGTCGACCCTGATGAACGTGCTGATCGGCGCCAAGGTGTCGATCACCTCGCGCAAGGCCCAGACCACGCGCCACCGCATCACCGGCATCCAGACCCGCGACGACGCCCAGTTCATCTATGTCGACACCCCGGGCTTCCAGACCCGCCACGCCAACGCCCTGAACAAGACGCTCAACAAGACCGTCTCGAACACGCTGACCTCGTCGGACGTGATCCTGTTCCTGGTGGAAGCCGGCACCTTCGGCCCGGCCGACGAGCAGGTGCTGAACCTGCTGCCCAAGAACGTGCCTGTGGTCCTGGTGATCAACAAGGCCGACCGCGTCAAGGACAAGGCGGTGCTGATGCCTTTCGCGCAAAAGATCGCCGCGCTGCGCGACTTCGCCGCCGTGGTGCCGGTCTCGGCCAAGCTGCGCTTCCAGGTCGACGCCCTGGAAAACGAGATCAAGCGCCACCTGCCGGAAAACGAGCCCATCTTCGGGCCGGACGACATCACCGACCGCAGCGAGAAATTCCTGGCCGCCGAGATCGTGCGCGAAAAGGTGTTCCGCCTGCTGGGCGACGAGCTGCCCTATACCAGCACCGTCGTGATCGAGCAGTTCGAGCAGGAAGGCAATTTGCGCCGCATCTTCGCCGCCATCCTGGTCGAGCGCGATACGCACAAGTCCATGATCATCGGTAACAAGGGCGCCAGGTTGAAGGAAATCTCGACCCAGTCGCGCCTGGACATGGAAAAGCTGTTCGGCGGCCCCGTGTACCTGGAAATCTGGGTCAAGGTCAAATCCGGCTGGGCCGACAACGAAGCGGGCCTGCGCGCCTACGGCTACGAGTAAGCGGCGCAGGGGGATCCCCAGGAACGCATGCCCAGCCACGACGACCTCGACGATGCCCAAGCGCTGATCGCGTCCAGTGCGCCTGCGAGCGCGCCCGCGCCCGAGCGGCGCATCCGTCCGCGCACGACCCAGCGCGAGGGCAGGGTGGTGGGCCAGCCGGGCTTCGTGCTGCACAGCTACCCCTACAAGGAAACCAGCCTCATCGTCGACATGTTCACGCGCGACCACGGCCGCGTGGGCCTGGTCGCCAAGGGCGCCAAGCGCCCGCTGTCGAAGCTGCGCGGGGTGCTGCAGACCTTCCAGCCCTTGTCCGTCTCCTTCAGCGGCAAGTCCGAGCTGCGCACCCTGATCGATGCCGAATGGGTGGGCGGCATGCTGCCCCTGGAAAAGACCGCGCTGCTGTGCGGCTTCTACCTCAACGAATTGCTGGTCAAGCTGCTGGCCCGCGACGACAAGCATCCGGCCTTGTTCGATCACTACGTCTCGACCCTGAACCAGCTGGCCCACGGCGAACCTGCGCAAATCGTCTTGCGAAAGTTCGAAAGGGCCTTACTTAAGGAAACGGGCGTCGCCGCCGACCTCGGCCGCTGCACGACGACGCGCGCGCCGGTGGAGCCGGAGGCCAGCTATGTGGTCGACCCCGAGCGCGGCCCGCGCCAGGCGGTCGTCAGCGACGTTTGGCCCGTGGTCAGCGGCAAGTGTTTGATCGACATGGAGCGCGACGACTACGCCGATCCGGCCACCCTGGCGCAGAGCAAGCAGCTGATGCGCTTCCTGCTGGCGCACCACCTGGGCGGCCAGCCGCTCAACACGCGCCAGATTTTGATCGATTTAATGCAGTTATAACCACGAATAAGACCATGAGCTTCCTGCAACCTGCCGGCCCGGTGATCGACCTGGGCGTGAACATCGACCACATCGCCACCGTGCGCAATGCCCGCGGCACCGTGTATCCGGACCCGATCCGCGCGGCGCTGCTGGCCGAGCAGGCGGGCGCCGACCTGATCACCCTGCACCTGCGCGAGGACCGCCGCCACATCAAGGATGCCGACGTGCTGGCGCTGCGCCCGCAGCTGGCCACCCGCATGAACCTGGAAGCGGCGGTGACGCGCGAGATGATCGACTTCGCCTGCCGGGTGAAGCCCCAGGACGTGTGCCTGGTGCCCGAGCGCCGCGAAGAGGTGACCACCGAGGGCGGCCTGGACGTGGTGCGCCACTACAAGGAAGTCGAGGCCGCCGTGCAGCAGCTCAAGCAGGAAGGCATCCGCGTGTCGCTGTTCATCGATGCGGACGAACAGCAGATCGAAGCCTCGCGCGCCGTCGGCGCCACCGTGATCGAGCTGCACACCGGCGCCTACGCGGAAGCGGAAGGCGAGGAAGCGCTGCGCGAGCTGGAGCGCATCAAAGCCGGCGTGCATGCCGGCGTGACGCGCGGCCTGCGCGTGAACGCGGGCCACGGGCTGCATTACACCAATGTGCAGCCGGTGGCCGCGATCCGCGACATCCACGAGCTGAACATCGGCCATGCGATCGTCGCCCATGCGCTGTTCGCGGGCTGGGAAAACGCGGTGCGCGAGATGAAGGCGATCATGGTCGCGGCGCGCCTGGGCGTATCGTATGCGAACGGAAAAGTCGGGGGCTGACGTGATCTACGGCATCGGCACCGACATCGTCCAGATCTCGCGTGTCGAGGCCGCCCTCGCACGCAGCGGCCCGCGCTTCGCCGAGAAGATCCTCGGCCCGCAGGAGCTGGAAAAATACCACGCGCGCAGCGCCAAGAACGCCGTGCGCGGCCTGCGCTTCCTGGCGACCCGCTTTTCGGCCAAGGAAGCGTTCTCGAAAGCCATCGGCCTGGGCATGCGCATGCCCATGACCTGGCGGTCGATGCAGATGCTGAATGCCCCGAGCGGCAAGCCCGTCATCGTCTGCAGCGGCGATCTCGAACAATTCATGCGCGCCAACCGGCTCAGCGCCCAGGTGTCGATCAGCGACGAAGCCGACTATGGTGTCGCCTTCGTGATCGTGACCCAGGACCTCAGCCAGTCCACCCTATAGCGATTCGCCAGTGACCAAGGAAGTACAACCCCCAGCGCAGCCGGGCCTGCCGGCGCCCACCAACGAAGTGGCGGAGGCGCCCGCGAGCTATGCGGCGTCGGCAGGCGCCGCGATGCCGGCCGCGCCTTCGAAGCCTGCACGCACCCGCAAACCGAAGGCCGCGGCGCCCCAACCCCCTGAACTGCGCGTGCGTCCGGACGCCTGGCAGGCCAGGAAGGAAGAGATGGCGGCGACCCTGAGCAAGGACGCCGAGGGAGGCGTGCAGCCCAGCGCCTCGGCGCGCGACCAGGTGCTGGCGACGGTGGCCAAGCTGCCCGACCTGCCGGGCGTCTACCGCTACCTCGACGCCAACGGCGGGGTGCTGTACGTCGGCAAGGCGCGCAACCTCAAGAAGCGCGTGTCGAGCTACTTCCAGAAGACCTTGTCGAGCCCGCGCATCGCGATGATGGTGTCGCAGATCGCGAACCTGGAAACCACGGTGACCAGCAGCGAGGCCGAGGCCCTGATCCTGGAAAACAACCTGATCAAGTCGCTCAAGCCCCGCTACAACATCCTGTTCCGCGACGACAAGTCCTACCCCTACATCAAGATCTCCAGCGGCGAAGCGCCCCGCATGTCCTACTACCGCGGCTCGCTGGACAAGAAGAACCAGTACTTCGGGCCTTTCCCGAGCGGCTGGGCGGCCAAGGAATCGATGCAGCTGCTGCAGAAGGTCTTCATGCTGCGCACCTGCGAGGACAGCGTCTACAGCAACCGCACGCGTCCCTGCCTGCTGCACCAGATCGGCCGCTGCAGCGCGCCCTGCGTGAACCTGATCGCGCCGGAGGACTACAAGCGCGACGTCGACAACGCCGCGCGCTTCCTGCGCGGACGCCAGACCGAGGTGCTGGACGACCTGCAGGCCAAGATGCAGGGCTATGCCATGGAGCTCAAGTTCGAGCGGGCGGCCTCGGTGCGCAACCAGATCCAGGCGCTGTCGAAAGTGCTGCACGCGCAGAGCATGGAGACCACCGGCGACGCCGATGTCGACGTGATCGCCGTGGTGGTGCAGGGCGGGCGCGCCTGCGTCAACCTGGCCATGGTGCGCGGCGGCCGCCACCTGGGCGACCGCGCCTACTTCCCGACCCACGTGGGCGAATCGCTGGGAGAATGTCCGATCGAGGTCGAGGTGCTGTGCGCCTTCCTGGCCCAGCACTACAGCGGCCAGTTCATTCCGGGCACGCTGATCCTGAACATCGAGTTCGACCAGCCGGAGCTGATCATGGCGCTCGCCGAGCAGTGCGGACACCGCATCAACCTGGTGTTCCAGCCGCAGGGGCAGCGCCGTCAGTGGCTGGAGATGGCCTGCAAGGGCGCCGAGATCGCGCTGGCGCGCCTGCTGTCCGAGCAGGGATCGCAGCAGGCGCGCACCCAGGCGCTGGCCGATGTGCTGGAGCTGGACAACGATGATCTCGAGTCCCTGCGCATCGAGTGCTTCGACATCAGCCACACGGCGGGCGAGGCGACCCAGGCCTCGTGCGTGGTGTTCCACCATCACCAGATGCAGAACGGCGAGTACCGGCGCTTCAACATCAACGGCATCACGCCGGGCGACGACTACGCGGCGATGCGCCAGGTGCTGACCCGCCGCTACGAGCGGGTGGCGAACGGCGAGGGCGTCGTGCCGGACATCGTGCTGGTGGACGGCGGCAAGGGCCAGGTCGAGATGGCGCGCCAGGTGTTCGAGGAACTGGGGCTGGATATCTCGCTGATCGTGGGCGTGGCGAAAGGGGAGGGGCGCCGGGTGGGCCTGGAGACCCTGATCTTCGCCGACGGCCGCGCGCCCAAGGAGCTGGGCAAGGAGTCGGCGGCCCTGATGCTGGTGGCGATGATCCGCGACGAGGCGCACCGCTTCGCGATCACCGGCATGCGCGCCAAGCGCGCCAAGGCCCGCCAGGCCTCGCGCCTGGAGGAGATCGAGGGCATCGGCGCCAAGCGCCGCCAGAAGCTGCTGGCGCGCTTCGGCGGGCTGCGCGGGGTGATCGACGCCAGCGTGGAGGACTTGATGACCGTGGAGGGCATCTCGAGCACGCTGGCGGAGGAGATTTATCGGCAGCTGCACTAACGGAACCGGGGCGATGCCCCGGTTTTGTTTTTAGAGGTGTGCTTCGAACTTGGGCGGAACAATGCCAGTGGCATTGTTCCGGCCTTCGCCGGAACGACGTACTAAAGCAGCGGGCCGCAATAGCGACTTCGACACGCGCCTTTAAAACCGTCATCCCGGGACTCGGCGTCCCCCTTGGCCGGGATCCAAGTTTGCCCGCACACCCAAAGCTCATACACTCGCTCCATACAGATGAGCTACCTGTTCCAATCCCCAATACCCATGTAGACTAGCGGCGCAAGCACTTTTCGCGGAATTTAGCCGTTACCTTATGCCTTTCAACATCCCGATTCTCCTGACCTGGTTACGCGTAGCGCTCATTCCCCTGGTTGTCGGTGTCTACTACCTGCCCACCCATTGGCTGCCGCTGGCCGACCGCAACCTGGCCGCGACCCTCGTCTTCATCGTCGCCGCCGTCACCGACTGGTTCGACGGCTACCTGGCGCGCCGCTGGAACCAGGTCTCCGCCTTCGGCGCCTTCCTCGACCCCGTGGCCGACAAGCTGATGGTGGCCGGCGCCCTGCTGGTGCTGGTCCAGCTGGACCGTGTCAACGCCATCATCGCCTTCATCATCATCGGCCGCGAGATCACCATCTCGGCCCTGCGCGAATGGATGGCCGAGATCGGCGCCAGGAAATCAGTAGCGGTCAGCTCGCTCGGCAAGATCAAGACCGCCGCCCAGATGACCGCCATCCCCATGCTGCTGTTCCACGACCGCCTGCTGGGCGTGCTCGACACCCACTACTGGGGCGAGTACCTGCTGTGGATCGCGGGCGTGCTGACAGTGTGGTCGATGCTGTACTACCTGCGCCGCGCCTGGCCCCTCATCAAGGAAAAAGCGGGGACGATGTAATTTGTTCTGTGGCATCCTTGACGTACAGAATAGAATCTCTATAATGCCTGCCTGTTGCGACGACATCGCAGCAGAGTAAGACGAAGCGGGAGTAGCTCAGTTGGTAGAGCGCAACCTTGCCAAGGTTGAGGTCGAGAGTTCGAGACTCTTCTCCCGCTCCAAGATTGCAGAAATGGCAGCAGTCTTGGAAAAACGTCAAAGTTCTGCGATAATCGATGTCTTGTACGCGGGAGTAGCTCAGTTGGTAGAGCGCAACCTTGCCAAGGTTGAGGTCGAGAGTTCGAGACTCTTCTCCCGCTCCAGTTAAAGCTGGCGCGGCAAATATGTAAGACTCCAATGCGGGAGTAGCTCAGTTGGTAGAGCGCAACCTTGCCAAGGTTGAGGTCGAGAGTTCGAGACTCTTCTCCCGCTCCAAAGGTTTTACGAAAAACACGTTGTACTCCTAAGCGGGAGTAGCTCAGTTGGTAGAGCGCAACCTTGCCAAGGTTGAGGTCGAGAGTTCGAGACTCTTCTCCCGCTCCAGAATTCCGAGAAGACTTTCCCTTCTCCTGTTGATGCGGCACATAACCCGCCGGCTCAGCAGATCTACACTATCTTCTGGCGAGGTAGCAAAGCGGTTATGCAGCGGCCTGCAAAGCCGTCTAGACGGGTTCGACTCCCGTCCTCGCCTCCAGAATATCGCACACCTAGGAATAGGTGCTGATCTAGATCAGATGAATGGCCTCCAAAATGGAGGCCATTTTTTTGTCCGCAGATGTTTCGCACATATACGCGCGCGATGTGAGCAGCGGCGCACACTGCGTTGGGAAGCCGCGTGGCCGCCTACCGGGCCCGACGCGGGCAGAATGGCCTGTGCACGACCATGCGCATCCAGGTGTCGCGGCGCTAATTGGCAATCCATGGCCAGTCGGTAATTGCAGCAGGCCCGCGCGCTAGTCACCGCGCTGGCTGCCCGAGCCGTATGGATGTGTGATTACAGGGCGCGCATCGGGAAACAGGTTTCGGAATTGCGCGATGTCGCTGCCGCCCGCATCGATCCACGCACGCGCTTCTGCGACCCGTCCGAGCTCCTCAAAGCAGTACACGCCACCGTTGAGCGTGACTTCATTTGTCAGTTCCATTCTTCTCTCTTCCGTGCCGACCGGCACTGCTATGGAACGCGATAGGCCATGCAAGGCTGTCCAGGCAGGACGAGGCGCGTTTTCGCCTCTAGTGCATCCTTTCCCTCGCCGGAGGTCGGATTCAGCTTGGGAAAGGGATACCCGGCATGTCCAGCCCGGTCAGTCCTTCATGCTGTCCCAGCCGTGGTGCAAGGCCGCCCTGATCTCTTCCCATGTCTCTGCCATGGAGTTCCGCCACCGCGACTATTTCGACCACGCGCTTGCCATCTTCAAGGCAACCGGGGCCGACCCGGTCTGGCTGCAGCTGGAACTGACCGAGAGCGTGCTGATGCGCGACGTCGCGGCCAGTGCCGGCTTGCTCGCGAAGTTCAAGGCGATGGGCGTGCAGATTGCCGTCGATGACTTCGGCACCGGCTATTCCAGCCTCAGTTACCTGAACCAGTTTCCGATCGATGTGCTCAAGATCGACCAGTCCTTCGTCAGGGCGATCGATGGTAGTGCGGAAAGAAACGGCGCCATCGTGAGCGCCGTGATCGGCATGGGAAGGAGCCTGCACCAGCGTGTCATCGCCGAAGGCATCGAGAATGCGGTCCAACTAGCCTTTCTCAAGCTGCACGGCTGTGGCGAGGGACAGGGCTATTTTTTCAGCAAGCCTGTCGACGCCGACCGGATGCGGGCGATGCTGCATGCAGGTGGGTGACTTCGGCTGGCTGGCTGCCGGCGGGCTGTTTTTGAACTGCCGGCATGGCCTTTTATGCGACCAACGACATGGTGCGTGACGGCCAGGGGATCCGGCATCTGTTGGTCCTGGCCGGCGGCATGTGCCACTAGATCGTCGTCCCGTTCGATGTTGTCTGAGGCCCGGCCGCGCGCGCTGCCAAGGCGGGCGCCTTCCGGAGCAATATGTTGCCGCTTGCTATTCCACAAAAATAGATTTGCAAATTGGCCGCACGCACGCGGAAATGAGCGCATAGTGTGATGGTCATACGCGATCTCAGCGATCGTCCTCTCCCAGACGGCATTTGCTGTGCTGCCATTCCCGCCGGACCTGTCCACGCATTGCGTCAGGCGCACCTGCATGTCCAATTTGTTATAACTTTTGAAAGGTACTTCATGTATCCATTCCCCCAATCCGTCAATCCCGCGTTGCGTTCGCATATCGATGCACAGAGCGCGTTCTACAACGAACTATCGCAAACGATCTCCGGCTCCCTGCAGCAGGTATTTCAGATGAACATGCAGCTGGGCCAGACCCTGTTCGAGGAAAGCGCCAGCACCGTCCGACGCATGCTGGCCACCGGAAGTCCGACCGACGCGCTGTCGGCGGCGGCATCGCGCGCCCAGCCCGCTGCCGACAAGTTGCGTTCGTACCAGCAGCAGTTGTCGCAGCTTGCCGCCAGCACCCAGGTCGACCTGACCCGCGTGACCGAGCAGCATGTCCAGGAAACGTCCCGTACCGCGCACGCCCTGGCCGACGAGGTGACGCGCGTCTCGGGTGAAGACATCGACAAAAGCTTGCGTCAACAAGCGGATGCGATGAAGAATTCGCGTGACGCCTTTCGGCAGGATGCTGAGCGCGGCGCCAGGGCCGGCGCCCAATTCTCAGGCAACCTGCAAAGCGGCGCCGACGGCGCGGGCGTGAAGCCCGACGGCCAAGCGCGTCCGTCCAGTGGTTCCGGCAACGCGCAAGGCGGCAACAACCAGGCCGGCAACAAGATCCCGTCCCCGGCGCGCTGACCTTGGGCGTCCTGGCCCCGACAGCGAGGTGTTGGGACGCCGCCGACCACGCGGTGTCGCCGTCGCCTTCATTTGCAGTAGCGTGTTTGGCCACGTCATCGAGGAAACGGCGCGCGCATTTGTCTCTGGCGGAACAGGCCATCGATGATCTTCCACTGAATGTACGCCGGCACATCGCAATAGCCCACGTTAAAAGGAACGATAATGAGCAAGAATCACGATTCGAAGAGAGCCACGAAAAAAGAACCGGCCAGGACGCCGAAGGAAAAAAAGGCAGACAAAAAAATTAAGAAGGCGGAGAAAATGCGCCAGCAATGACGAGTATCTTGCAGCTAGAATTCCTACTGAGTTCGCAAAGCAGGCCGTGAGGCGCGTCGGCCGCCGCCATAGGGGTTGACATGGCCTTGAGGCCTTATCGCCCCTGACGAGCAGGGCGATGTGGCATAACCTGCGGTTCTCGACTAAACGATTGATATCGCTGAGCGAAATACGCCCTGCAAAGCCGTCTAGACGGGTTCGACTCCCGTCCTCGCCTCCAGTTTATTCTTTATCCAGATCTGGATATTGATTCAAGTCAGACCAAAGCAAATCGCCGGCTCAGCCGGCGATTTGCTTTTGCGTCATCATCATGCGCTCGCGGCTTGAAGGCTGCTCGCAGGTATGTGCGACCTACACAGCTAGACCCGTCACGGTCGACGGTGTCGCGCCACTTGCCGCGCGACGAAACGTTGATGGCGAGACACCGGTGTGGTCTTTAAAAAATCTCGAGAAGTTGCCCGGTGCCGAGAATCCAAGATCCAAAGCCACTGAGGTCAAGGATTCTCCCTGGCTGATGAGCCGGCGCATTGCTTCCTCCACCCGTACTGCACTCCAGAACACCTGAGGCGTCGTATTGAGCTGATCGCGGAATAGCGTAAACAGGTGCGCTCTCGAAACGCCAACCCGGCTCGCTATCTCATCCACTGCAAACTTTTCGCTGACGTTTTCGCGCATCAGCGCAATCGCGGTACGCAAGCGGTGATCGAGCAAGGGCGGAAGCAGCCATTTCGTATCCCCGAAGCGCTCCCGGGTGACTGCATCGATGCTCGCGATAATGAGCTGCTCGACCAGTTCATCCAGCTTTTCTTCTGAATCCCGCGAGTAGAGGATGAGGTCAAGGATCTGCCAGCAGGCCTGGCGCAGGGCGGCATCGATTGGAATCCGGGGGGAGGGGAACACAAAAGGCCGTCCGGTCACCTTGCGGCGCTCGTTCAACCAGCTTCGTGAAATCATGAAGACCAGGAACACGGCAGGCCCATGCTGATCCAGCAGCGACATGTCATGCGATTGGTTCGCGTTCGTCGCCAGCCCAACGTTCTCGCAGTATTCCACCTCGTCCGCGCCAACCTTGGCCCGTGCCCGCGAACCACCTAGCCAGAACACGATCTGCGATTCCGAATGTGAATGCGCAACAAGATCACTACTGGCCTCAAGCACGATCGCTTGGCCGAACGCCCCTTCACGGAACGCGTACGCCGCTGTCATTGAATGTCTCCTTGCCAGTTTTTCTGGTCGATTTGTAGCTGGATTTTAACGCCTCCCTCCTGATAACGAGCATTCAGCGAAAAGATATCAGACTCCTTGATAAGTTATCCGACAGCTGGATAAGGCCCGGCATTCCCCGATAAGCGCGGCTTTTTCATCCTTCCTACACTCCCTGCACGGTTGATCGTTCCGCACCGGTTGGAACAGACCGCATCTAGGAGAAACAAGGAATGCAACTCGCTACTTATCAATACGACGGCCGCCGCTTTGTGGGAATCGTCAGCGCCGACGGTCAGAGCGTCATGCCGCTGGACCTGCCGCAAGCCGTCGCTGCAAAGGGCGTCCTCGCCGTGATCGAACTGCTGGCGAAAGGCGAAGCACTGCCGGCGGCGGCGGGCCAGGCTGTGTCGGTCGCGTCCGTGAACCTGGAGGCGCCGCTGCCCCAGCCGCGCCGCAATCTCTGGTGTGTCGGCCGCAATTACCACGCCCACGCAAAGGAATTGCAGACCTCGGTGTTCAAGGACAACGACAAGAACCCGGAGTCGTGGCCGATTGTGTTTACCAAGGTTCCGGAATGCGTGGTTGGCCCGACCGCCAATATCATCTTGCCAGGTGCGGCGATCTCCGAACAGATCGACTATGAAGCCGAGTTGGCGGTTGTCATCGGCAAAGGTGGCAAGAACATCACCCGCGACAACGCGATGGATCACGTGTTCGGCTACACGGTGGTCAACGACATTACCGCACGCGACGTCCAGATGCGTCACCAGCAGTGGGACATGGGCAAATCGTTCGACACCTTCTGCCCGATGGGACCATGGATCGTCACGGCCGACCAGCTCGACGGCACCAATACCCGCGTGCGTTGCTGGGTCAACGGCGAGCTGCGCCAGGACGGTCCGACCGAAAACCTCATCTTCGACATTCCCACGCTGATCGAGACTATCTCGCGCGGAATCACCCTTTATCCGGGCGATGTGATCGCGACCGGAACGCCGGCAGGCGTCGGCCTGGGCATGACGCCGCCGCGTTTCCTGGCGGCGGGCGATGTGGTACGGGTCGAGATCGACGGTATCGGCGCCATCGAAAACAAATTCGTTTAAGGAACGGACATGACTAGCCACGTCATTCAAGGCATCGCCGTCGAGGTCGAAGGCGAGGGACCGGTTGTCGTCTGCATCCACGGCTTGGGCGGGACGAGCAATACGTGGACGCCCCTGCTCCCCGCAATGCAGGGCTACCGTATTGTCCGAATCGACTTGCCCGCCAGCGGGCGTTCCGCGATTCCGAGCGACCCGGTCAGCATCGACACCATGGTTAGCGCCGTCGAAGCTGTTTGCGATGAACTGGAGGTGAGTCGGGCGACTTTTCTCGGACATTCGATGGGAACCATCGTCTGCCAGCATCTTGCCACGCGCAACCCGGCCCTGGTGCAGCGCCTGGCCCTGTTTGGTCCGCTGCTGTGTCCGCCTGACGCCGGCCGCCCGGGCATCCTGGCGCGTGCGGACAAAGCGGCTACGGGTGGCATCGCGGCGATGCAAGAGATTGCGGATGCGATCGTTTCAGGGGCTACCGGACGTGAAACCAAGGAGAACGAACCGGTCGTGCTCGCCATGGTGCGCGAGAGCCTGATGCGGCAGACCCCGGAAGGCTATGCGCAATGCTGTATCGCCCTGGCCAAGGCGCGAGCGGCTGCCGTCGAACAGATTAAGGTGCCGACCTTGCTTGTGACCGGAGATCAGGATGGCGTGGCGCCCGCCGCCGCAGTCGAGGAAATGGCCGCACGTATAACGAACAGCCGAATGGTCGTGTTCAAAGCTTGCGGCCACTGGACCACATTCGAGCGTCCGCAAGAATGCATGGACGAGCTCAACGACTTCTTGAACCAAGCCAATTAACGCCTTCCTTGTGTCGAGGGTGGAGGAGACAGAAATGAAAAAGACAGCAATTACGAACGTTGCGATTTTCGATGGAAGCGGCGGAGAGGTGTTCAACGGCGATATTCTCATCGAAGGAAACCGCATCGTCGAGGTCGCGCATTTTCCCAACAAGCTCGCCGGCCGTGCCGATCAGGTCATCGACGGCAAAGGCAAGTTCCTGATGCCGGGCATGACGGAAGCGCACACGCACTTCTCGTGGAACGACCAGCCAAGCCTTGCGGCCATCCAGATGATGCCGCCTGAAGAGCACATTCTCTGGTGCGTTCAGGTGGCCAAGCGCTACCTCGACATGGGATGGACCTCGGCGCTTGGTGCGGCAGCGGCCAAAGCGCGGCTCGACGTGGTACTGCGCAATGCCATCACTGCCGGCCAATGTGTCGGTCCCCGCTATCTGGCGGGGAGCCAGGAGATCACGACCTTGGGCGGCCTCGGCGACATGACCCTGCCGCACCTGCCGTTCCAGGAACTCAGCTTTGGCCATATCGTCAGCGGTCCTGAAGAGATCCGCAAGGCGGCGCGGATGTTCATCAAATATGGCGTCGACCATCTCAAGATCAATCTGTCCGGCGAATATATCGCAGGCATCGCAGCGGAGCTGTCGCCATTCTCCGACGAAGAAGTCGCCATGCTTGCCGCCGAAGCCAAACGCTATGGCAAGCGGGTGGCGGCCCATGCCCGGTCGAGCGAATCGGTGAAGCAGTGCGTCCGGCACGGTCTCGAGCTGATCTTCCACGCGAGTTTTGCAGACGAGGAAGCGCTCGACCTGCTCGAAGCAAACAAGGACAAGCACTTCGTGGCGCCGGGCATCGGCTGGCTGGTGCGCACCTGCTTCAATGCGTCGGAATACGGCATCACGACGGAAGTGGCGGAAAAGATGGGTTACCGGCGCGAACTGGAAGCGGCATCCGAAACCCTGAGCAAGATGCACAAACGCGGTGTCCGCGTCCTGCCGGGCGGCGACTATGGATTTGCATGGATGCCGCACGGTACGAATGCAAACGACCTGCAGTATTTCGTCGACTATATCGGCATGAGCTCGAAAGAAGCGCTGTTGGCGGCCACCCGTCTGGGCGGCGAACTCATGATGCGCGCCGATGAGTTGGGCCAGATCCAGCCCGGCTATATAGCGGACCTGGTGATGGTCGATGGAGATCCGCTCCAGGATCTGCGCATTCTGACCGAACCGTCGCGCATCGCCATGGTCATGCAGGACGGTGTCGTTCACAAGAACCTCCATGACAGCAGCCCGCGCGAAGCTGCACTGCACATTCCCGACAGTGAAAACCCCTTGCGCGACAAGGGCGTCCAGGAAGCCATCCCGGCTTGATGAAGCATCCGGCTGGGGCTAGATCATGTCCCGGCCAACAATCACAAGATCATGGAGACAAGATGAGTAAGATGCACCATGTGGCCCGGGTTGCCCTGGCCGCTGCAGGCTTGACGATGGCCGGAACGAGCGTTGCCGCCGAATTTCAGGTGGCGAACCTGAATGCCCTCTACACCACGCGGTCGAAAGCGGATCCGGTGCTCGGCACCGGCACTGACGACGAACATCTCAAGACCTACCAGTTCGAGTATTTCGCCGGCTTTAAATACGGTGACGTGTACGTGGATGCCGAGGTTTTTCATGGTGATCATGTGGGCGGGGCTGGTGCTGGCTCATTCGGTGGAAGCAGCAGCTTCCAGAACCTGATGGTCTTCAATCCTCGCCTGAGCCTGGGGAAACTCAGCGGCCGCCAGCTTTCGCTCGGTCCGATCATCGATGTTTCCTTGATCGCGAGGTATGAAAGGGCCAGCTATGCCGATTTCCGCTCCTACAACCATGGGGTCTCGTTGAATTTCTCAGTTCCCGGGTTCGCGTATTTCGAAAGTGGACTCCTTCGTCGGAATACGAATTTCTACCGCGGTGAATGGCTGTGGCGTTCGGTGCTGATGTCCAAGCCATGGCCGATTGCCGGGCAACAGCTGCACTTCAACCTTCTCTCCTTGGTCAACGGTGCGGGAAGCAATGGGACCGAGGTGTTCCTCAGGCCGGAGCTCTTGTTGGAGATGGACCCGAAGGGAAGGGTACAACTCGGCCTGCGGTACGAGATCCATCGCTACAAGATCAACGGTGCGAATTATTCACGCAACTCACCAATGCTGATGCTGAAGTGGAACTTGTAACTTCCGCTTGACGATACTGGGCTCGGCCGATAACGCGGCACGACAGCGCATTATCTATCTTCGAGACCCCGGGCAATGGATGACGGCCGACCTTACACCGGAAAGGCACACTTCGATGACTGTTCCCGCCGGACCTGGGCCCAAGCTTGAGCGAGCTCAGGTGGTGAAATACTGTGGTTCTCAACTAAGTCTTTGAAATTGTTGAGTATAATGCGTCCTGCAAAGCCGTCTAGACGGGTTCGACTCCCGTCCTCGCCTCCAAATAAAAATACGAACGGGCCTCAAAATGAGGCCCGTTTCGTTTTTTCGGTTTCCATCTTCGGCATATCTTATTTGGCAAGGGCGGTCCGACGTTCCATCGCTCCACGAGCGGCCCAGCAGGCCGTTGTTAGTATCTTCGTATTTCGATTAGCAGCATCACGAGATGAGGGCCTCGAAAACGCCCAAAATGCTCTTGATCGAAAGATGGGCGCGGACTAAGGTGATATCGACACAGGCGGTTTCGGAGGCTGCGCCGATGGAAGGCCAAGCGAAGAAGCATCGGGATGACGCAACGGTGGGCCCCGGCCTGGCACTTCCCGGAAAGCTGGCTGTGGCGAGCCATTGAGCGCTGCTTGCCAGGCTTGGCCACAGACGCGGTCACCGGCTAATGGCGACACTCTATTGACAGCGAAAAGTATGCATCGGCGGTAGACCTGGATGTCCCCGCAGACTTTCCGGTGAACAGTGCTCCATTGGATGCCATGGGTGAAACCGCATCGATTTCTACAGAGAGGCCCGGTGTGGGGATCGTTCGCCCTAGGCAACGTGGCCCGCATCCCTTCCCTGAGCAGCCTCGAACGGGCCTGATGTTGCCGATCACATGCCGAGTTCGATGACAATCCTGCGGAGAGCCCTGATGAAGCGTAGTTGCATGATCCTGCTAGGACTGCCGGTCGTGGCCTTGGCCGATCCGGTCGTCGTCACCACGCATTCTGCCGGTACCAGCGATGTCGACAGCACCGTCCTGTTCGCACTCGGCTTGAACAGCGCCACGCCGGCGCCCTTGCTTCCTTTTGAACTGACACTCACGTCGGCGTTCGAGCCGGACGCCATGCCTTCCAACCGGGCCGACAACAACGGAGGCGCGGTGGCGATCGACTTCCGGATCGGAGACCAGATCTACCACTACGGCGGCAGCGCCAACAGCTCGGTCAATCGGACCGGCCAGTCCCCCAGCTTCGACGCGTACAGCCACACGATCCTGTTTAACACTCCAGGTCCGCCGGACGCCAACTACACGGTCCGTTTCTCTCATACGCTGACCTACCTGCCGCACAACCCGGAATCAACTGGACCATTGAGCCCGCTCCAGGCTGACTCGAGCGATGGCATCTATGGGTATTACGCGATCGATGTTTTTCCGAGCAATCCGGATGTGCCACTCCACTGGCAGATGTCCTCCACCACCGATGCGAGGCTGTCCGTCCAGGTGGGTGTGGTGCCGGAGCCGGCACCGCTCGCCCTCATGGCGGCAGGGCTGTTGGTCCTTGGGCTGGGCCGGCATTTGGCCCGGCGGCGATCAACACCTGCGAAATTACTTGTCTCTTGACCTGCATCAAATATTTTTTTGATTGAGCCGTACAGACTTGCGCTAAAAGTCCTTCAACGCAGACGGACAGGAAAGGCGATCATGTTCCGCAAAATCCTGGTTCCTACCGATGGCTCGCCCTTGTCCGACACCGCGGGTAAGGCTGCGGTGTCGCTCGCGCGCGGTTGTGGCGCTGAAATCGTCGCCTTGTCTATCGCCGAGCCAGGCTCCCCGACGGGGCGCGAGCGGGCGCTTGACCTGGCTGCGCGCCGCGCCGCTAGAATCGCCCGCCTGGCCGGGGACGCGGGGGTGCCGCATAGCGAGCTCACCTCCGCCGGATCGCCGGAGTACGAGGAAATCATCCGAATCGCCCTTGAACGACATTGCGACCTGATTTTCATGGCGACACATGGACAGGGAGGCCTGACCAAGCTGATCGCCGCGCGGGTGCCTCAACTGGTGCTCGCCTATTCCCCCTTGCCGGTCATGCTGTACCGGGGGAGCGTCGAACCCGCTTAACAAAACCGGCAGGCGGCCCCTTCCACAACTTCATCCAGGAGTGGACATGTACAAGCGAATTCTGTTTCCGACCGACGGTTCCGAAGCTTCGGGACGAGCCGCCCTGGCCGCCGTCGGCTTCGCCAGGAGCGTCGGGGCCGAACTGGTCGCCATGACCGCGGTACCCGAGTTCCATACCTTCACCACGGACGCGGAAATGCTGGAGCAAACCGCGCCCCAGTATGCGGAGGCCAGCAAGGCGCGGGCGGGGCGTCTGCTGGACGAGGTCGCCGAGGCCGCGCGCGATGCGGGTGTGCCCTGCACCTGCCTGCAAGTGGTATCCGATACTCCCTACGAGGCCATCATTGCCACCGCGCGGGCGCAGCACTGCGATCTCATCGTGATGGCTTCCCACGGACGCAGGGGCATCAAGGGACTGCTTCTGGGCAGCGAGACCCAGAAGGTGCTCGTCCACAGCGCGATCCCCGTGATGGTGCACCGCTAGGGCGCCGCCGCGCCAGAAAGGACGACAGCCATGTACAAGCGTATCCTCGTTCCTACCGACGGCTCTGCCGTCTCCGAGAACGCCGTCGCCGCCGCGATCGACTTTGCCCGCGCCTGCGGCGGCGAGATCGTGGCGCTCTCCGTCGCCATGCCCCAGCCGGCGATCCAGTCGGCCGAGGCCGCGATGGTGGTCGATGCGGGGCTGGAGGTCGACGTCCTGCTCGAGGAGGCGAAAGCCCAGGTCGCGGCCGTCTGCGCACGCGCGCGGAAAGCGGGCGTGACGTGTACCGAGCGCGTCGAACTGTCCATGGATCCCGGTAAGGTGATCGTCGGTACTGCTCGCGAGCAGGCGTGCGACCTGATCTTCATGGGCTCGCATGGCCGGCGCGGGCTGAGCCGCCTGCTGGCGGGCAGCGTCACGCAGGCCGTTCTCGCGTATGCACCGGTCCCGGTCATGGTGTTGCGTCCGGTTCCGGACGACGAACGTGCGCAGGGGTTCGCGCGTCCGTGCCCTGCCGAGCATTCCACGCGATAGGGACAGCCAGTGCGTTTCCATCCACAGTGGCAGGCATGGCGCATGCTTGCAAGCCACGCGAAGCTTGCCGGCAGGGGCGAGGTGCAGGCCGGTGCTCGTCCTGGTCTGGGGCAGCGCTGGCGCGCTGCACGGACGCGCATCCTGGGCACGCTCGACCCGCCCCTCGAGCGCGAGTTCGGCGTCGCCCTCGACCGCAGCATATCCGGCATGCTGCCCGCGCTCGGGGCCGTGTTCGGCATCGCCGTGATCCTGTTCAGCGCCTGGGACTATTGGCTCGATCCGGAGCGCGCAGGCGCCACTTGCCTCGTGCGCCTGGCGCTGGTGCTGGCCGGAGCGGCAGGCTACGCCGAGTGGCACCCTGCCATCCCCGTCGCCTGGCGCTGCGGCTTCGTGTACGGCACGCATACGGGCGCCATGATCCTGAGTTCGGCACTCCTCCCCGGCGGCCTGGTGCTCGCACTGCCGGCGATTACCGGGGCCATGTTCCTGGCGGCCCTGGTCGAGCCGCGCCTGCATCGCTTGTTGTACCTGTTCCCGTTCCCTTCGCTGCTGTTTGCCGTGCTGGCTGCCGCCGTCCTGCCACAGCAGCTCTTCACCAGCAGCCTCCTGCTCTACCTGCTCACGCTTGGGCTGGCGGTGGCCATCGCCGTCGCGCATGGCCGCCTGCGGCGCGGCGCCTTCGCGGCGGAGCATGCGCTCGAGTATGCCGCCCGCCACGACAGCCTGAGCGGACTGCTGGCGCGCGGCTACCTGATCGAGCTCGCCACCCATGATCTCGCGCTGGCGCGGCGGTACAACAGGCCGTTGACGATCAGCATGCTCGATATCGACTACTTCAAGCGCATCAACGACACCTTCGGCCATGCGGCGGGCGACGCACTGATCCGCGCGGTCGGCAAGGCATGTTCGGCCGAACTGCGCGCCAGCGACTACTTCGGCCGCGTCGGAGGCGAAGAGTTTGTCTGCGTCATGCCCGAGACGCAAGTGGAAGATGCGCTCGCTTGCGCCGAGAGGATGCGCGAGGCTGTGGCGGCCATCCGGCTCGCACTCCCCCAGGGCAGCGTCGCGTGCACGATCAGCATCGGCGTCGCGGCGCTCGGGCCCGGCCATGCGCATTTCGACGCCTTGCTGGCCGAGGCCGACGCCGCCCTCTACCGGGCCAAGTCGGGCGGGCGGAACCGCATCGAACTGGCCCTGGATACTAACCCTGGCAGCTAAGCGGGGACGGCGGTCAGCAGCGCCTCGAGTTTGTCCGGGTCGCGCAGGACGAGTTCACGCTTGTCGAGCTCGATCCACCCCAGGTCGCGAAAACGGGTCAGCAGCCGGCTGACGCTTTCCAGCGCCAGTCCAAGGTGGTTGCCGATATCCGCGCGCGACATGTGCAGGCGAAACCGGTTCGGGGACAAGCCACGTTCGGCATATCTTGCCGAGAGACTCAGCAGGAAGCCTGCCAGCCGTTCGGCCGCCGGGGTATTCGCCTGTATGAGCGCGGCCTGCTCGCGGACGATTTCATGGCTCATGGCGCAGTGGAAGCGCTGCATCAACTGCGATGATGCCCGCAAGGCATCCTGAAATTCGGGATAGGGGATCGCACATACTTCGCTGTCTTCCAGCGCCACCACGGTGCATGCGTGATGCCCGGCGCAGATGGCGTCCAGTCCGATCAGGTCTCCAGCCATATGGAATGCGGTAACGTGTGGCTGGCCGTGGCGGTCGGGACGCGTGGCCTTCAGGTGTCCCAGGCGCACCACATAGAGCGCCACCAAAGGCTGGGCCCTGCGCAACAGGGTTTCGTCGCGTTCCAGGCGGCGGCGATAGCCGGCGAGCACATCGAATGCCCCGGCCCCGCTGGCATCGGCACCCGCAGGCGCGCATGCATCGCGGACGATACAGCGAGGACAATGGGCGGACTGCGGAACCGGGACGGGCGTACGCAGGACGCGAGGAATGCTCATGTGATTCATCCGTTCCCCCTTGAAGGACCACGAAGGCCACGCTTGACCAGTATCTGGCAAAGTCCCCGAAGGGGCAAGCGGAAATACGGATGAGTTTCCCCGCGGGCAGCGTATGGTGAGCTCAGGAAACGGCTCCCTTTATCTATGCGCAATTTGATCTCGGTCAATTCAGATGCATGACTTCCGCGCGCGGAGGATTTACAGTCGATCCGACCACGTCGGTTGAATGCGACAGCGAGAAAGCAATGCGTGAATTGGTTCGGATCTGCGCGGGCACACGCCCCTACATTGCAAGCGGGCTCCGGCCGTGGCTGGGCATCCATGGAGGCTGACGCCGCCGCGGCACCCGAGGGGCTGAGCAGCGAAGATGCGGCGCGGCGCCTGGCGCGAGACGGGCCCAACCGCCTGCCGGATGCGGGGCGACGGCGGTGGCGGCGCATCGCTGCTGACGCGGCGCGCGAGCCCATGTACCTGCTGCTTGCGGGTGCGGCCGTACTCTACCTGCTGCTCGGCGAGCCGCGCGAAGGCGCCTTCCTGCTGGGCATGGTGTGCCTGATGCTATGCATGACCTTGTTCCAGGAAGGACGTACCGAACGCGCGTTGCAGGCACTGCGCGACTTGAGTTCGCCGAACGCCCTGGTGTGGCGCGATGGGCGGGTGCAGCGCGTGCCGGCCACTGCCCTGGTCGAAGGCGACGTGGTCGAGCTGGGCGAGGGGGACAGGGTTCCTGCCGACGGCCTGCTGCTGTCCGCGGCCGGATTGCTGGTCGACGAATCCCTGCTCACCGGGGAGTCGGTCCCGGTCGGCAAGCTGGCGGCGCCGCAGGGGAGTGCCCCGGCCGCCCCGGGTGGCGCCGATCTGCCCTGGGTCTATTCGGGCACCCTGGTGGTGCAAGGCCATGGCCTGGCGCGGATCAGCGCCACCGGTATCCGCAGCGAGATCGGGCGCATTGGCGCAGCCCTCGGCCATATCGAACCGCCGCGCGGGCGCCTGCAGCGCGAGACCACGCTGTTGGCCCGCCGTTTTGCGCTGCTGGGCGCGGTCGTCAGCCTCTCGCTGGTGCTGCTGCTGGTCGCGCGCGGCGGCGACTGGCTGCAAGCCCTGTTGGCAGGGATTGCGCTCTCGATGTCGATGCTTCCGGAGGAATTTCCTGTCATCCTCACGGTGTTTCCGGCCATCGGTGCCTGGCGGCTGGCCCGGCAGCAGGTCCTGACGCGGCGCCTGGCCGCTATCGAGATCCTCGGCTCGACCTCGGTCCTGTGCGTGGACAAGACGGGCACGCTGACCGAGAACCGGATGGCGGTGGCGGCGCTGTGGCGCGACGGAGTCCCCCATGAGCCGGCCGCCGGCGTTCCGATGCCGGCGCTGCACCGGGAACTGCTGGCGTACGCGCTGCGCGCCAGCCGGGAGCTCGGCAGCGATCCAATGGAGGCGGCGTTCTGGCGCCTGGCTGCCGACGCGCTCCCGGACGGCGGCGCGACGCCGCGCGGCTGGTCCCTGGTGCACGAGTACGGCCTGACCCCGCAGCGGCCGGCGCTGGTCCACATCTGGGACCGGGGCGACGGTACCGGACTGGCGGCCGCCAAGGGAGCGCCGGAGGCGATCGCCGCGATGTGCCGCACGGACGAGGCCCGCAGGAACGCTGTCCTCGGCGCGGCGGCGCGGATGGCGGGCGCGGGACTGCGGGTTCTGGCCGTCGCCCGCGCGCCAGCCGGGGGCGGGCCATGGCCGGACGATCCCGCCGGCTTCGGCTTCGAGCTTCTCGGCCTGGCGGCGCTGGCCGACCCCCTGCGCCAGGATATACCGGACGCGGTCGCGGCCTGCCGCGAAGCGGGGCTGCGCATCGTCATGATCACGGGCGACCACCCGCAGACTGCCAGTGCGATCGCGCGCCAGGCCGGCCTCGGCGGCGGCGAGGTGCTGACCGGCGCGCAGATCGAAAGCCTCGACGGCGAGGCGCTGGCGCGCCGGCTCGATGGCGTCGACGTCTGCGCACGCATCGCGCCGCAGCAGAAGCTGCGCATCGTGCAGGCGCTGCAGCGCAATGGCGCCGTGGTGGCGATGACGGGAGACGGCGTCAACGACGCGCCGGCGCTGCGCGCGGCCAACGTCGGCGTCGCGATGGGGCGGCGCGGCACCGACGTCGCGCGCGAGGCGGCCGAGCTGACCCTGCTCGACGACCGGTTCGCCTCGCTGGTCGAGGCGATCGCCTCGGGGCGCCGGATATTCGGCAACATGCGCAAGTCGATGTGCTACGTGATGGCGATGCATGTGCCGATCGCGGGCATGGCCTTGCTGCCGGTCCTGCTGGGCTGGCCCGTCCTCCTCTATCCCTTGCACATCGTGTTCCTCGAACTGGTGATCGATCCCGCCTGCTCGCTGGCCTTCGAGAACGAACCGGCGGAACCCGACATGATGCGGCGGCCGCCGCGGGCGCTCGACGATGCGCTGTTCGGGCGTGAAGCGATTCTCGGCGCAGTGGCGCAGGGCACGTGGGTACTGGCTTTGTTGACCCTCCTGTACGCCTGGGCGCTGTCGCAGCTGCCGGAAGCCGAAGCACGCGCGGTCGCCTTCGCGGGGCTGATCCTGTGCAGCCTTGCCCTGCTGTTGTCGAACCGCCAGCAAGGCGGCGTCCGAGGGACGCTGCGCACAGCCAATCCGGTGTTCTGGACGATTGCCGGGGTGGCGCTGCTGTTGCTGGCACTTGCCGTATTCACGCCTCCGGCGGCGTCCATGCTGCTGCTGGCGCCGCCGGCACCGGCCATGCTGGGCGTCGCCGGGCTGACCGCAATGCTCGCGCTGGCGGGTCTCGAGCTGCGCAAGCTCCGCCTCGCGCGCAGGCGGTAAAGGGCTTGTCAGCGACAACAGGGCGGCTATTGTTGTTGGAGCTTCAGATACCGGCCGACAAGGATTGCAGTCGGATAGAGGATTTCCTCCTCCTGCCGCGCATGCGCCTTCAAGTGTGCGGCGAACGCCACAGCTTCCTTCTTTCCTTCTTTTCGGCCGGCGGCGCGCAGCCGGTCCAGGGCCTGCGCAATCGCCCGGTGTTCCGCCAGCATGGCAGGCATATCGCCCTGCAGAAAAGCTGACATCCAGATGATCTCGGCGGCGTTCGCGGGCCTGCCTCCCGACGCCAGCTCCGCCAGCGCCGCGAGGGGCGGAAGTGCGAACTGTTCTTGTGGCAGAAGAAATTCGGTCTCGACCTCATCGCGCTGGTATCGATCGTCGGCGCCGTGGCGCTCCAGGAGGCCCTGACCGCGGCGGTCATCGCCTTGATGTTTGCGAGCGGGCGCGCGCTGGAGGACTACGCGGAAAAGCGGGCGCAGGACGAGATGTCCGCACTGCTGAGCCGGGCGCCGAAGCTGGCCAACCGTTATGAACATGGCTCGGTGGTGCAAGTGGCGCTTGCCGCGGTACAGCCGGGCGACAGGCTCCTGGTAAGGCCGGGCGAGACCGTGCCGGTGGACGGTACGCTGCTCACTGGCGCCACGGTCGATGAATCGAGCCTCACAGGCGAGGCCCTGCCGGTGACTTACGGGCCTGGAAACACGGTAGGCAGCGGTGTCGTCAATGCCGGCAATGCCTTTGACTTGCTTGCCACGACCACGGCGGAGGACAGCAGCTTTGCCGGCATCATCCGTCTCGTGCGCGCGGCCCAGGAATCCAGGGCGCCTGCGGCACGCCTGGCGGACCGGTATGCGCTGTTGTTTGTTCCCCTGGCACTCGGGATCGCCGCGATCGCATGGCTCGCGACGGGGGACCCGAACCGGGCCCTGGCCGTGGTCGTGGTCGCCACGCCGTGCCCCCTGATCCTTGCCGTGCCCGTCGCGATCGTCAGCGCGATGTCGCGCTGCGCCCAACGGGGCATCCTGATCAAGCACGGCGGTGCGCTGGAAAAGCTGGCGCAGGTGAACACTATCTTCTTTGACAAGACGGGGACGCTTACCGGCGGCAAGGCCCGGCTGGCCGCTATCGCGGCCGATCCGTTGCTGCAGCCGGAGCACGTGTTCAGGCTGGCGGCATCCCTGGAACAGATGTCCGGCCATGCGATTGCCCAAGCGGTGGTCGGCGCGGCGCTCGAACGGGGAGCGGTCCTGTCGCTCCCCGAAGAGGTGAGCGAGGAGGCCGGCGCGGGACTTTCCGGGTTCGTGGACGGAGCGCTGGTGCGCGTCGGCACCTATCGCTACGTCTCGGGGGATGCGGAGAAACCGGGCTGGGCCGCCAGCGTCCTCGAACGCGCCAGGTATGAGGGCGCTGCCGTGGTCTGCGTCGCCATCGGCGGGCGCTTGAGCGGCGTCTTGCTGATGGCCGATGAGATCCGGCTCGATTCACCCCGGGCATTGCGCCTCTTGCGGGCCTCGGGCGTCACCCGGATCGCAATGCTGACCGGCGACCGTAGCGACGTCGCCGCGACGATCGCGGCGTCACTGGGGATCGATACCATCTTGCCTGAGCAGACGCCGGCATCGAAGCTTGCCGCCATCTCCGCGGCGCGGATCGACGGGGTGACGATGATGGTCGGCGATGGCATCAACGATGCCCCGGCGCTGGCCGCCGCCGACATCGGCGTCGCCATGGGAGCGCGCGGCGCCGCCGCTGCGGCCGAGTCGGCGCAGGTGGTGCTGCTGGTCGACCGTCTCGACCGCCTGGTGTTTGCGATCCGTATCGCCCAGCGGACCCGCAGCATTGCGCTGCAGAGTGTCATTGGAGGCATGGGCCTGTCGATCATCGCCATGATCGTTGCGGCTTTCGGCTATCTGCCCCCGGTCGCCGGCGCACTCCTGCAGGAATTGATCGACGTCGCCGTCATCCTGAACGCGCTGCGCGTCCTGCGCCTGGACACGGGAGACGCCGGACGACAGATGCCGCCCCGCGAAGCCAGCCGCTTGAAGGAGGAACATCAGCGACTGATGCCGGTCATCGATCACGTGGGCTGGCTGGCCGACCGGGTGGACGGCATGCCGGCCGAGGTGCTGCGAAGCGAAATCTCGCAGGTGAATGCAGCGCTTCGTGACCGCATACTTCCCCATGAGTCGAACGATGACGCCGCGCTGTACCCGCAGCTGGCGCGGATGCTGGGCGGCGAGGACCCGATGGCATCCATGAGCAGTACGCATCGGGCGATCTTTCACCTGAGCCGTGTCATCGAGCGGCTCGCCAGCGCCACGCCGCAGGACGGCGAAGCCGGCGAGTCCAGGCGCGAGTTGCGCCGGACCCTGTATGCACTCGACTCCATCCTGAGATTGCATTTCGCCCAGGAGGAAGAGCTCTACCATGCCTTGACATCCTAGGCGAATCAGGCCCCGTGCGGCAGGCCCAGGTTCTGGTTGGCGGGCACGGCCACGTCGATCAGCTTCGGCTTCGGCAGGTTCAGTTCGCCCATGAGCTTGACGAAATCCGCGCGGCTGCGGCCGGCCAGGCGCGCGTTATGGCGCTTTTCCCAGCCGATTGTCGATACCGCCTGGCCTTTGTAGTCGTGGCCCGGCCACACGCGCGTGTCGTCCGGCAATGTAAACAGCTTGGCGTTGACGCTGTCGTACAGCGCGTCGGCGCTGCCGCTCTGGAAGTCGGTGCGCCCGCAGCCGTCGATCAGGAGGGTGTCGCCGGTGAAGACGTTGCCGCGCCAGACATAGCTCATGCTGCCGGCGGTGTGGCCCGGGGTATGGAGGACGGCGATCTCCTCGCCGGCGCCGAAGCGGAGCACGTCGCCGTCCTTGAGTTGCAGCTCGGCGGGTGCGATGCCGCAGCCCGCCGGCACCGCGGCGGCGGCGCCGGTCAGTTCGCGCAGCCGGCCTGCCGAGGTCACGTGGTCGGCATGGGCGTGCGTCTCGAGCACGTAGCGCAGCTTCAGGCCCAGGCGCTCGAGGTGCCGCAGGTCGCGCTCCCAGTGGCGCTCCACGGGATCGATGATGACGGCCTCCGTCTCGCCGGGTGCGGCCAGGATGTAGGTGAAGGTCGAGGATTCGGTGTCGAACAGCTGGATGGGATTCAGGTTCATATCGTTCTCCAAAAGGAAGGGAGGCTGCATTTCAGGCGAGCAGGGCCTTTGCGATCATGCCGGCGGCTACCAGGGCCGAGACCGCGGCGAAGGCCTTTTGCAAGGCTGGTCCCGCCACCCTGGCGGCGAGCGACCGGCCGCCCAGCATGCCGGCCAGGGCGCCGCCGGCAAACGGGACCGCCATCGGCCAATCGATGCCGCCCTGGGCCGCCGACGCCGCGACCCCGGCGGCGGAAATGATGGCGATCACGGCCAGCGAGGTCGCGACCGCCGATTTGATGGGCAGGTCGGTATAGCGCTGCAGGGCGGGCACCATGACGAAGCCGCCGCCCACTCCGAGCAGGCCGGACAAGAAACCGGCAAGCGCGCCGGACAGGCCCAGCGCCCGCGCACAGGGGCGGGTCCAGACGAAGCGGCCGGTCTGTTCGCCGCGCAGGCATACCGGCGCAGCCGCGGACTGGCCCGGGACGGGTAGGGCGGCCTGGCGCCAGGTCCTGGCCGCCACATACAGCAAGGTGAGGGCGAACAGCAGGCCCAGCCAGCGGGCGTCGGCCAGGCGCGCCGCCCACAGCCCGGCCGGCGCCAGCAGCATGCCGGCTGCCGCGACCAGAAGGGCGGCGCGGTAGCGCACCTGCCCGGCGCGCAGCCCGAGGATGGCGCCCAGCGTGGCCGCCATCCCGACCGCCAGCAGGCCGATCGGACCGGCCTGGGCGACCCCGATGCCGGTGCCGAACACCAGCAGGGGCACGGCGAGGATGCCGCCGCCTGCGCCGGTCAGCGCCAGGACCAGGCCGACCGCGAGGCCGAGCAGGGCAGGGATCATGGCGTCCGCCTCAGGCCTTGGCGGCGGCGCGGGCGGCGCCCAGCCGTTCGAGCAGTTCGAACACCCCCATGCCGGCGACCATCGCGGCCGTGAACACGAGCGGCTTGGCGCTGCCGCTCGCCAGCGAGGCCAGCGCCGGGCCGGGGCAGTAGCCCGCCAGGCCCCAGCCGGCCCCGAAGGCGAGCGAGCCCAGCACGAGGCGGCGGTCGATCCGGGTCGCGCTCGGCAGGCGCATGGCCTCGCCCAGCAGCGAGCGTTCGCGCCTGCCGGCCACGCGGAAGGCAAGCAGCCCGACCAGGATCGCCCCGCCCATCACGAAGGCGAGCGAGGGGTCCCAGTTCCCGGCCAGGTCGAGGAAACCGAGCACCTTGGACGGGTCGGTCATGCCCGAGACGATCAGGCCGATGCCGAACACCAGTCCGACGATGAGTGCGCTAAGGATGTGCATGGCGGTGTCTCCAGTCTCAGGTGAACAGGTGGCGCGTGAGGAATACGGTGGCGAAGCCGGCCAGCATGAAGGCGGCGGTAGCCACCAGCGAGCGCGGCGACAGGCGCGAGATGCCGCACACGCCATGCCCGCTGGTGCAGCCGGCGCCATAGCGGGTGCCCACGCCGACCAGCAGGCCGGCGGCGACCAGGGTCGGCCCATCGGCCTCCACGGTGACGGCGGGCGGCGCCGCCAGCAGCGCGTAGGCGAGCGGCGCACTTACCAGGCCGAGCAGGAAGGCCAGGCGCCAGCCGATGTCGCCGCGCGCGGGACGGAGCAGCCCGCCCAGGATGCCGCTGATGCCGGCGATCCTGCCGTTGAGCAGGATGAAGGCGGCGGCCGCCGCGCCGATGATGAGCCCGCCGGCGAGCGAGCTCCAGGGGGTGAAGTGGATCCAGTCGATGTTCATGGTGTGACTCCTTGGGATGGCAGGCAGAACTGCTGGTACAGCACCTGCATGAGCGCCAGCGCTTCATTGCTGTCGATTCGGTAGAAGATCTGCTTTCCTTCGCGCCGCGTGCCGACCAGCTGTTCTTTGCGCAGCACGGTGAGCTGCTGCGACAAGGTCGGCTGGCCGATCCCCAGCAGGGACTCCAGCTCGCCGACGGCGTGTTCGCCCTGGCTCAGCTGGCACAGCAGCATCAGCCGGTCCGGATTGCCCAGGACCTTGAGGAGGGCGCAGGCCTGGGCGGCGGCGGCGCGCATCTGCTGCAAGTCGAGTTGTTGTGTGTCGCGCATAAGGTTCTCCGTCAATCTATTGAATTACATTATATCGACAAACAATCTATTTTTCAATATAATGTAATTTATCGACGCACAGGAGAGCAACATGACGATCCGTTATCTCGGCACGCACTACGCAGTGGCGCTGCAAATCACGCCCGCGGACGTCGGGCGGCTGAAGGAGCAGGGCTTCGCCACCCTGGTCTGCAACCGGCCGGACGGCGAAGGCCCCGGCCAGCCCTCCTTCGCCGAGATCGAGGCGGAAGCGATGAAACACGGCATGCGGGCGCTGCACCTGCCTGTCACGCCGGGCAGGATCACGCAGGCCGACCTCGACGCCTTTGCCGCCTGCTATGCAAGCGCGCCCAAGCCGGTCCTCGGCTTCTGCCGTACCGGCATGCGGGCCGAGGCGCTGTGGGAGGGCACGCGGCTCAGGTGATCCGCAAGCTGATTTCCGCGACCGTGCCCTGGCCGTCCGGCTTGCGCCTGATGCGGACCTGGCCGCCGTGCTGGTCGACGATTTCCTTCACGATCGCCAGCCCGAGGCCGAAACCGCCTGCGGGAGCGCCCTGCACGCGATAATATGGCGTGAACAGTTTGGCGATCTCGGCCTCCGGGATCGGCACGCCGTCGTTCGATACCGTCAGGACGGCGGCTTGCCCGCGCCGCGCCAGGGTGACCTGGATGTCGCCGCCGGCGGCGCCGTGCACCGACGCGTTGTCGATCAGGTTCTGCAGCATGCGCCGCAGCTGGGCCGGTTCGCCCAGCACGTGGCAGTCCTGCAAGGCTTCCAGGCCGATGCTCTGGCCGCGCTGGTCGAGAAGCGGTTCGAGGGTGCCGATCACGTCGCAGCAGACTGCCATCAGCGACAGGCGCTCCAGCGGCGCGGCGTCGCCGCCGGAACTGATCCGGCTCAGGGTGAGCAGCTGTTCCGTCAGCCGGCTGGTCCGGCGCGCCGCCGCCAGCGCGGACTCCAGCGATCCGGTGCGCTGGCCTTCGTCTCCCGCGCGCAGCGCATTTTCCAGGTGCAGCTGCACGGCCGCGATCGGCGTGCGGATCTCGTGGGCGGCCGCGTTCAGGAAACGCTGCTCGCGTTCCATCGAGGCGCGGATTCGGTCCATCAGCTTGTTCAGCTCGGTCACGATCGGCATCAGCTCCAGGGGCGCGGCGTGCAGTTCGACCGGATCGAGCGATTCGGGCTTGCGCGCCGCGATCAGGGTAGCCAGTTCCGACAGCGGGCGGGTGCTGCGCAGGATCAGCCAGTTCAGCACCGCCAGGAGGCACAGGGCGCCCAGCGCCAGCGGCGCCAGGATCGACATGCCGATGCCTTCCGAAAGTTCTTCGCGCACTTCCTCCTTCTCGGCGGCCATGATCCAGACGTCGCCCGAGCGCAGGACGAACACCTCCCACAGCACGCCGCCGATGTCATGCTCGGAAAATCCCGGCCGCAGCGGCGCCAGCGGCGCTTCCGGCGCGGCGGCCGACTTCACCAGTAGCGCCCCATCGCGCCAGACCTGGAAGGCGATCTTGGTCTCGTAGCGGTGGCCGAAGAACTCGGGCAAGTCGCTGGTGCTGGTTTCCAGCTCCTGCGGCAAGGAGATCACGATCGGCCGGCCGACCGTGGCCGACGCCAGCTGCTGCGCCACCAGCGCCTCCAGCACCCGGGCCGAGGTGGCCAGGCGCGCGCTGAACAGCTCGACCGATTCGTGGCGCGCCACCTTGTGGGCGCCGACGCCGATGCCGGCGAAGATCAGCAGGATGCAGGCCAGAGTGCCGAGCACCAGGCGGCGCCGGCCTGAATACGGGCGCCCGCTCATGCGGCCAGGTCGCCGATACGGTAGCCGACTCCGCGTACGGTCTTGATCGCCTCCGGCCCCAGCTTGCGGCGCAGGTGGTGCACGTACACGTCGATGGTATTGCTCTCGCTGCCTTCACCCCAGCCATACAGGGATTCCTCGAGCTGGGCGCGGTTGAACACGCGCTGGGGGTGCTCGGCCATCTGCTTGAGCAGCATGAATTCCAGGCGCTGCAGCTCGACCGGCTCGCCCCGCCAGCGCACGCTCAGGCTGCCCATGTCCATGGCCAGCGCGCCCAGGGTCAGCTGGTTCACCTGGCGCCCGTTGCGACGGCGCGCCAGCACCCGCAAGCGCGCCAGCAGCTCGTCCAGCTCGAAGGGCTTGATCAGGTAGTCGTCGGCGCCCAGGTCGAGGCCGGCGATGCGGTCGCGGGTGGCGTCGCGCGCCGACAGGATCAGCACCGGGATCGGATTGCCGGCGGCGCGCAGTGCCTTGAGCACCGCGATGCCGTCGATCCCGGGGAGGCCGAGGTCGAGCACCATCATGTCGAAATCGTTGTGCGCCAGCGCCGACAGAGCGGCCTCGCCGGTGCCGACGTGTTCGACCGTATATTGGGCCTGGCGCAGGGCGACCTGCAGGCCGCTGCTCAGCAGTTCATCATCTTCGACCAGAAACAGCCTCACATTCTCCCCCTGCTTGAATTACCGGCGCTTCGCAGCGATCTGTTCGAGCAGCTGCGCGATCTCGCCGCGCCGTCCTTCGTCGGCCAGCTTGCGGCCAGGACGCGCCGGCGCCTGCAGCGCCTTGCGCAGGGCGCGTTCGGCGCCCTCGTAGTCGCCCTTGCGGAACAAGTAGTCGCCATAGAAATAATTCGGGTCGATGCCGTCCGGATTGATCGCCAGCCCGCGCCTGAGGTTCTCGAGCGCCTTTTTGTCGTCGCCGAAGCCGATCGGCCAGCCCGGCACCTGATAATACAACGAGCCCAGGCTGGTATAGGCCGAGCCGTTCAGGGCCTGCGGGTCGATCGCCAGCGCCTGCTCCAGCGTCTTCTTGGCGTTCTTCACGTGCGACAGGGCCCCCAGTCCGCCCTTGGCGCCTGCATAGGTCGACTCGATGATCGCATACCAGATCAATACCTCGGCGCTCGCGGGATTCTGGAGGGCGGCCTGGCGCGCCTGCCCGGTCAATTGCTCGAACTGCTTTTCCTGCTGGTTGGCCGGTGTCTGGTATTTGATCTGCTCCCAGGCGCCCTGCAGGCGGGAAACTTCCTCCGGCGGCGCGGCCGCGGCCGACAGCGCGACGGCGGACAGCAGGGCAATGGCGAATCGGGCGAATAGGTTCATGGCGTTTTACTCCTGGTGATGGGCGAGGCTTTTCAGCCGGGCAAATGCTTGCGGATGACCGCCAGCTGCTTGCGGATCCCGCCGTCCGGCAGGCCGGGCAGCAGCTTGTTGACGAGCACGAAGAAGCTCTCCTTGCGGCCCAGCGTACGCTGGAAGGCGCTGCCGCCGAGGAAGGCCATGAACGCGGCCGCTACCGCCTCGGGCGTATCCTCGGCGGTGCCGAGCTCGCGGTTCATGGCGTCCACCGCGCCGCTGTTGATGGCGGTGCGGGTGGCGCGCGGCGCGAAATGGCGCACCGTGATCGTGGTATCGAGCAGCTCGCGCCGCAGCGCCTGGGAAAACGTCAGCATGCCGGCCTTGCTGGCGCCATAGGCGGCAAAGCCCGGATAGCCCAGCTGGCCGAAGACCGAGCCGACGTTGACGATCTGGGCCGCGGACGCCTCCTTCAGCAGGGGCAAGAGCTGGCGCGTCAGCAGCATCGGCGCGAGCAGGTTGGTCTCGAGCATGGCGCGGATCCGTGCCGGAGACTGGGTCTCGAAGGCGTGGAAGTCGCTGATGCCGGCGTTGTTGACCAGCAGGTTGATGCCGCCTGCGGCGCGCCCGGCGGCTTCGACGGCGGCCAGGGTCGATTCCTCGCCCAGGTCGCCGCAGACGATCCGCACCGGCGCAGCAAGTCCGGAGGCGAGGGCGTCCAGCGGTTCGCGCCGGCGCCCGACCAGCACCATGGCGTCGGCGGTGGGCGCCATGGCGCGTGCGATCGCCGCGCCGATGCCGCCGCCGGCGCCCGTGATCACGGCGCGGTAGCGCGCGCCGCTCACGGCGCCTCCGCGAACAGGGCCGCGCCGCGCGGCAGGCTGCGGAACACGCCGCCGTACAGGCCGTACATCATGCGCGCCATATGTACCACCGCATCCTGGTCGCGCGGGTCGTCGAGACGGTTCACCAGCTTCTCGAAGAAGGCCACGTGTTCAAGATCGAGGCTGCCGTGCGAGCTGAGATAGCTGAACGCCTCCGGCGGCAGCGCCAGGGCGCCGCGGATGGTGTCGGCGGCGTGGGTGGCAAGCGCGGTGCTGGTGCCTTCCAGCACATGCACCATGCCGAAGAAGGCCACCGGATTGCCACGATCGACCTGGTGGTAGGCGTAGGCGACCATCAGTTCCGTGCTGGCGTGCGGGCGCGAGGCGCGCGCCGCCGCGGCGTCGCCGCCGCAGGCGGCGATGTCGTTCAGGATCCACTCCTGGTGCCCGATCTCTTCCTCGATGTATTCCGCGATCGCCTGGCGCAGCCACTCGTGCCGCTCGTCCAGGCGGCTGCCGCAGGCCATCATGAGGGGCACCGTGTGCCTGACATGGTGGTAGGCCTGGGTCAGGAAGGCGATGTACTGGCCGGTCGTCACGCTGCCTTGCAGCGCGTCCTGGATGATCGGGATGGAGAACAGCTGCTGCCGTTCCTGCTCGGTCTCTGCCTTGAGCTTGTCGAAAAAATTCACGATGCGTGCTCCGTCTGGTCGAAAAGGGATGCGATGCGGTCCGCATACTGCTGCTGGATCGGCGCGCGGCGCGGACGGCCGTTGGCGGTGGCCAGGCCATTCGCCGGGGTGAACGGCGCCGCCGGCGCCCAGCGCCGTATCTGCGCGTAGTCCGGCAGCTCGCGGTTGGCCAGGTCGACCGCTTCCTGCAGCTGCTGCGCGGTGAGGCCGGGGGCCGCCGGCACCAGCAGGGCGGCCAGCCAGGGCTGGCCGTCGCCCACCACCAGCGCCTGGGCGATGCTGCCGGTGCCGAGCAGCGCCGACTCCGGCCATTCGGGCGACACGTTGCGGCCGTAGCCGGTGATCAGGATGTCCTTCTTGCGCCCGTCGATATACAGGTAGCCGTCCGGGTCGAGGTGGCCGAGGTCGCCCGTCGCGAACCACTCGCCGGCGCCGGCCGCGCCGTCCAGCTGCCCGAGGTAGCGAGCGGGGGCTCCGCGCACCTCGATTTCGCCGTCCGGCGCGATGCGCAGGCTGCGGTTCGCCAGCGGGCGGCCGACGCTGCCGTCGCGCGCCGCGCCCGGCAGGTTCAGAGCGACCACCGAGCTGCATTCGGACAGGCCATAGCCTTCGTATACGGGAAGCCCGCGCGCGCGGGCCGTGGCCAGGATCCGCGCCGGCGTCCTGGCGCCGCCCACGGCGGCGAAGCGCAGGCTGGCGAGGCGCGGGTCGCCAGGGGCGCTGGCGGCTAGCAGCGCGGCCAGCATCTGCGGCAACAGGATCACGCTGTTCGCCTGGTGGCGGGCGATCGCGTCCAGGCAGCGCTGCGGATCGAAACCGCTGGCGCCCGACAGCCCGACCTCCGCCAGCGGCGGGCAGATCGTGGTGGCGCCGCTCAGCAAGGCCGTATAGGGGCCGGCGATGTTCTCCAGCAGTACCGCGAACGGCAGCAGGCACAGGTGGCGCTCGACACCCAGCCTGCCCAGCCCGGCGGCGTGCAGCGCCTGGGCCACTTCCCATTGGCGGGCCGTATCAAGGCAGACGCCCTTGGGCGCCGAGGTGGTGCCGGAGGTGAAGGTGATCTTCTGCACGCCGTCCAGTTCCGGCGCGGGATCGGGGGAGGCCGCGCCCGGACGCTGGCACAGCGCCAGCGGGCCGTCCAGGGCGACGGTCCCGGTAAAGCCGAGCGCGGCTCCCTGGGCGGGATCGGCGCAGAACAGGGCTTGCGCGCCGCTGGCGGTGATCGCATGCTGCCACTGGGCCGGGGTGAAGAACAGCGGCAGCGGCACCAGGGTCAGGCCGGCCCGCTGGGTGGCCAGGTCGATCGCCAGCCATTCCGGGCTGTTGTCGGCCAGGATCGCCACCGGGGCTCGCGGCGCCGTGCGCGCCGCCAATGCCTCCAGCAGGGTGGCGATGCGCTGCGCCAGCGCGGCGCGGTCGAGCGTACGGACGCCGTCGCTCAGCAGGGCGCGGCCGGGCGGGAAAGGTTCAGGAAAGCTTGTCATGGCCATAACGGATGTCGCCGAACATTACTTGAGGATGGGTGTCGTAGTAGCTTCCCCAGTCGCGCCCGCCGTCGGGCAGGCGCGCCGGGTCGGCCTGCGCCAGCAACTGCGGCTGCAGGCGCAGGCGCCGGAAGGAATTCAGGAGGCTGGGCGTGGCCGTGAACGCGACCCAGCGCAGGCCCAGCCCGTGCAGCAAGTGGGTGGTATGCACGATCAGCGCGCGCGCCGCGCCCGCGTGGATGGCGGCCAGGTTGCCCACTTCGACCACGCCGGCGCGGTCGACCGGCTGTCCGGTCCGGGCGGCGATCTCGCATTCCAGCGGCGCGTCCAGGTATTGCTCGAGGAAGACCGGGCCCGCGGCGGCGGGGGTGTAGCCAAGCGCCGCGATCCAGTTGCCATCCTCGTCGGCGCAGCCGATCAGGGTGGTGCTGAAATGGTGTACGCGCGAGCCGTAACTCGCGAGGAAGGTCTGGGCGATAAAAGCTTCCAGGCCTGCGCGGCGGCTGTCGCCGCGGCTGACGGTTTCGATCTGGTAGCGGGGAGGGCGCGCGGCGTGCGGCGCTTGCGCACGCGGAAAGACCGGCTCGGCGAGGGCGGGAGGCATAGGGCTTCTTCCATTTCTTTGTTGCATTGGAAGAAGCCTATGCAGCGAACATTAATTGCAGATTAAACGGCCGGGCAAGCGTGCGCCTGCCGGCGGGAAACCGCTGCTCAGGCGGCGCGCTCGCCCAGGCGCCCCAGGCGCGCGCACCAGCGGGCGGCCCGCTCGGGCGTCATGGCGCCGGCGCCGCCGACGATGGTCGTGGATACCGGAGCGATGCCGACGAAGTGCAGGATATTGCGGCGCAGCGAGCGCACGCTGTGCGCACGGTAGAACGAGCGGTACAACAGCGAGGGCATCCCCATCGTGACGATCACGCGCGCACTGCGGCCGCCGAGCAGCCCGGCCTTGAGCGGATTCGCGGGAGTGCGCGCCAGCGCGAAGCCGGGCCGCAGCACCTGTTCGAGGAAGCCTTTCAAGAGCGCAGGCATGTCGCCCAGCCACAGCGGATAGACCAGCACGATATGCGCGGCGCGGGCGATCGCTTCCTGCGCCGGCAGCAGCGCCGCCGGCGGCGCGCCATCCTGCCACTGCTGCGCATCGGAAAGCAGGCTGAAATCGAGGCGCGCCGGTTCGATGGTCTCGACGACGTGACCGGCGGCGCGTGCGCCGTCGGCGTAGGCTTGGGCAAGCGCGTGGCACAGGTGTTGGCGGGCGCCGTCCGGGTGCCCCTGGATGATCAGGATGTGCTTGCTCATCACGCGGCCCGGCCGGCATCGAGAATGCGCCGCATCGTCACCATCCCGTCCGCGCCGGCATGGACGTCGAAACCCAGCGCGTGCGCCAGCCCATGCATGCCGGCATTCTCCGGCAGGGCGACCCCTTCGACGACGGCCACGCCGCGCTGCGCGCAGTAGTCGAGCAGGCAGTCCATCAACAGCCGCCCGAGACCGCGTCCCTTCAGGTCGGAACGCACCGTCACCGCGAACTCGCCGCGCACGTCGTCCGGGTCGATCACGACGCGCGCCACGCCCAGCGTTTCGCCATTCCCGGCCGGATCCGGGCGGGTGGCGATGAAGGCCATCTCGCGCGCGTAATCGATCTGGGTGAAGCGCGCCAGCTGCTGGGGCGAAAGCTCCCGCATCAGGCCGAACATGCGCATGTGGACGTCCTGCGGCGTGAGTGCATGGAAGAAGGCCACGTGCGCGGCGGCGTCCTCGGGACGAATGGGACGCAGCGTCAGCCTGCCTGCCGCGCTGTCCACCTGGCGTTCCAGTTGTTCCGGATAGGGCAGGATCGCCAGCCGCGCATGGCTGTCGCACCCGGCGGGAACCGGCTGCAGCCGCATGCGGGCGTCGAGCGCGATCACGCCGCCGGCGTCGGCCAGCAGAGGATTGATGTCGAGCTCGGCCAGTTCCGGCAGGTCGGCCGCCAGCTGGCCCACCCGGACCAGCACATCGTACAGGGCTTCCATGTCGGCCGGCGGCCGGCCGCGGTAGCCCGCCAGCAGGCGTGCCACCCGGGTACGGCTGACGAGCTCGCCGGCCAGGACCCGGTTCAGCGGCGGGAGTGCGACCGCCTGGTCGGCCGTGACCTCGACGGCGATGCCGCCGTGGCCGAACAGCACCACCGGCCCGAACACGGGGTCGGTGCTGAGGCCGACGATCAGTTCCAGCGCCTGCGGCCGGCGCGCCATCGCCTGGACCGTGAAGCCGTCCACGCGCGCGTGCGGAAGCCGGCCGCGCACGCGCTCCAGCATGGCGTCGAGCGCCGCGCCAAGCGCTTCCGGGGTGGCCAGGTCGAGCGCTACCCCGCCGACATCGGACTTGTGGACGATGTCCGGCGACACGATCTTGAGCGCCACCGGATAGCCGAGGCGGCCGGCGGCGGCGAGCGCACTGGCGGCGTCGGCGGCGAACTCGGTTGCCACCACGGGAATGCCGTAGGCTGCCAGCAGGGCCTTGGTGGCGCGCTCCCCGACCGCACCGTTCGGATCCGTGCCGCCGGCCAGCAGCCGGTCGATGTGGGCGCGGGCGGCCGGGCGGTCGGGAGCGCCCAGTTCGCACGGTCCCGGCGCCTGCATCAGGGCGGCCTGGTTGCGGCGGTAATCGACCAGCTGCTGGAATCCCTTGACGGCTTCCTCCGGGGTGTCGAAAACCGGGACGCCGGCCTCGATGCACAGGCGGCGGGCCTCGGCCACGCTGGGGCCGCCCAGCCAGCAGCACAGCACCGGGCGGGCGGCGCCGGCCATCAGGGGCAGCAGGATGCGGGCGATCTCGGCGCTGGGTACGATCGCCGTCGGCGCATGGATCAGCAGGACTGCATCGGTCTCCGGCGCGTCCAGCAGTACGGCCAGCGCATGGCGGTAGCGCTCGGCGGGGGCATCGCCCACGATGTCGACCGGGTTGGCGTGCGACCACAGCGGCGGCAGGCCGTCGCCGAGCCGGGCCAGCGTGGGCGGCGCGAGCTGGGCCAGTACGCCGCCCGCGTCCGCCAGCGCGTCGGTCGCCATGACGCCGGGCCCGCCGCCATTGGTCATGATCGCCAGGCGCTCGCCGCGCAGCGGCCGGGTGCGCGCCAGCATTGCCACCGCGTCGAACAGTTCGTCCGTGGTGAGCACGCGCAGCATGCCGGCGCGGCGCAGCGCGGCGTCGTAGACCAGGTCCGAGCCGGCCAGCGCACCGGTATGGCTGAAGGCCGCGCGTGCGGCGTCCTTGCCGCGCCCGGCCTTGACGATCAGGGTCGGCTTGCCGCGGGGGGGGGGGGGGGGGGGGGGGGGGGGGGGGGGGGGGGGGGGGGGCGGGGGGGGGGGGGCGCCGGGGGGGGGGGGGGGGGGGGGGGCCGCCCCCCCCCCCCCCCCGCGGCATCCCGCCGCTCCTGCCTGGAGTAGCAAATCTGCAACTGAAGTGGCAGATTTGCAACACACCCGCCTATAACTAAACATTGCCCGTGAATAACCGGCAATAAAAGTTGCCTCACGGATTCATTTTAGTTGTATGATCGTCTGGTCGCCCATGCCGTTTTGACCAGCACTCTCATGATTCCCCCTGCCCTCGCGTTCTCCGCGCCCGTGCGCCAGTCCGCGATCCTGATCGTCGATGACGCCCCTGACAGCCTCGGGCTGCTGCAGGAGATCATGCGCCAGCAGGGTTACCAGACCTTCGTCGCCAATACCGGCAAGCGCGCCCTCGATATCGCGGCCCGCGTCCAGCCCGACCTGATCCTGCTCGACGTGATCCTGCCCGATCTCGACGGCCTGGAGATCTGCCGCCGCCTCAAGCGCCAGCCGGACACCGCCCACATTCCCGTCATCTTCATCAGCGCCTGCGGCGAGACCGAGGACATCGTGGCCGGCTTCGATACGGGCGCGGTCGACTACATCTCGAAACCGGTGCGCCTGGCCGAAGTCTGCGCCCGCGTCAGCGCTCACCTGCGCTTCCGCAGCAACAGCGTGAGCCAGCAGCAGCAGACCGACCGCCTCCAGATGATCCTGGACGGCATGGAGGAAGGCCTGATGCTGGTGAACGGCGACGGCCGCATCGTCTACGCCAACCCGGCCAGCGAGCGCTTCGCGGCCTGGTCGATCAGGGAACTGGCGGGCATGGCGCTGGCCGACTTGCTGGCCGAGCCTTCCGACGAATACTACGCGGCCTATTTCGCCGACCGCGACGATCCCGAACTCGCCGCCCGCTGCCGCGGCACACGCGAAGTGGTGGTGCGCCAGCGCGACGGCGCGCTGAAGGCCATGGACCTGAGCCTGACGCCGATGGCCGGCACCGAGCCCTTGTACGTCGCCCTGCTGCACGACATCACCCACCACAAGCAGTCCGAAACGGCGCTGCAGCGCGCGGCGCTGGTCGATCCGCTGACCCGCATCGCCAACCGCCGCCACTTCGACAGCGCCCTGGAAAAGGAATGGCATCGCGCGATCCGCAGCGGCCAGCCGCTGTCGCTGATCGTGCTCGACGTCGACCACTTCAAGGGCTACAACGACAGCCTGGGCCACGCGGCCGGCGACCAGTGCCTGCAGATGGTGGCCGAGGTCCTGCAGGAGCACGCGGTGCGCCCCACAGACCTGGCGGCGCGCTACGGCGGCGAGGAATTCGTGGTGCTGCTGGCGGAAACCGCCGGCGACGGCGCGGCCGGCCTGGCCGAAGCCATCCGCGCCCACGTCGAACGCCTGGCGATCCCCAACCCGCGTTCCACCACCTCCGAGATGGTGACGGTGAGCGTGGGCGTGGCGACCATCGTCCCGACCCTGTTCGACGACCTGCGTTCCTTCTTCATCGCCGCCGACCGCGCCATGTACGAGGCCAAGTCGGCCGGCCGCAACCGGGTGGTGTCGGTGTGCGCGGGCGCGGCCTGGGATACGGTGCGCGAAGCGGTCGCGCACTGAGGCGGCATCGCCACCCGCTTACTTCGACGAGCTGAGGTAGCTGCGCAGGCCGTGGGTCAGCACGGATGGGAACACGCTCGCATGGTCCTCTTCGTGGAACACGCGCAACTGCGTCTTCAGGTTCGGATAGCGGTGCGTCCTGAGCACAGCGTCGAACTCGCGCAGGTCTTCGACCATGTCCGCGTCTTCCTCGCTGCGCGAGCGCTGCTTCCCCGGCGCCAGCCGTTCCAGCCCGCCGATGCCGAAGAACACCGAGGCCGGCAGGTCCTTGTGGCGGGCCGCGTAGGCCTTCTCGCGCTCGAACATCACTCCCGCATCGAACCACAGCGACGGACTGCCGAGGATGTAGTGATCGAAGCTGCGCGGCTCGCCCAGCAGCATCTCCAGGCCCAGCAGGCTGCCGTAGGAATGGCCGACGAAGACCTTGCGCCGCATGTCGGCCCGATAGTGGCGCGCGACCAGCGGCAGCACTTCCGTGGTCAGGAACTTGCCATAGGCCGCCGCCTGGCCGAATTCCGGCGGACGGCCGGGCATGACCGGGCTGTAGGACTGCTTGCGCGGGACGCTGGGCGTGTAGTCGCGCCGCCGGCTGTGCATGCCGTTGTCGCCCTTCGCATACGACAGGCCGACCACGATCACCTCCTCCATGCCGGCATGCTTGTGCAGGCGCTGGGCGATGTTGCGCACCACCGGAAACGCATAGTTGGCGTCGGCCACGAACAGCACCGGATAGCGCCTGGCGCCGTCCTTGTAGGAGTCGGGCAAGGCGACATAGAGCTGGTAATCGCGCCGCAGGGCCTGAGCACGGATGTCGCGCACTTCGGTATTCTCGAGGGCGTAGCCGGCCGGTGCGGGGGCAGCGGCGGCGCCAGCCAGGGCGCACAGGGCAAGCAGCAGGTAGGCGGCGAGGGGCTTCGCGATCCTCATTGCACGGCCTCCGGCACAAGCACGGCCAGCACCGCCTGGGCCGCCTTGATCCTGGCCGGGATCGGGAGGTTCTTGTTGGCCAGGATGACGATGCCGACCTTGTGGCTCGGCGCGAAGGCCGCGTAGGCGCCGAAGCCCCTGGTCGATCCGGTCTTGTTGAACAGGGTGCCGGGCGGCGCGGCCTGCGGCGCCAGCGGCGTGGCCGGATTCGGCTCGAAGACGATGCCGGCGGCGTTCCCGGCCAGCAGGCGCTCCAGCGTCACGGGCGGACGGTACTGCTCCCATCCCAGCCCCTGCGCCATCTCGCCGACCTGGTAGTAGCCGAGCTGGGTTCCTTCTACCGCACGACGCGCCGGTCCCGCCAGGCGCGCGGGCTCGATGTTCGCCTGCAGGTAACGGATCATGTCGGCGGCAGTCGACTTGATGCCATAGGCCTGGACGTCGGCGACATCGCGCCTGACACGGACCGGCGCGTTGTGCTGGTCGTAGCCCCAGGCGTAGCGGCCCATGGCCTGCTGCGGCACCTGCGCAAAGGTCTCGCTCAGGCCGAGCGCCGGGAACAGCTGCCGGTCGGCCGCTTCGCCGAAGTCCACACCCAATGCGGCCGCCGTCGCATGGCCGAGCAGGCCGATGCTGGGATTGGAATAGCGGCGCTGCATGCCCGGCGCCGCGTCGGGTTTCCAGGCGCCGAACCAGCCCAGCATGCCGCGCTCGCCGGCTATCCCGTCGGGGAACTGCAAAGGCAGGCCGCCCGCCGTGTAGGTGCCGAGATGGAGCAGCGTGGCCTTGTCGATGGCGCTGCCCTTGAGCTGGGCAAGGTACTTCCCGGGATGATCGCCGAGCGACAGCCTGCCCTGGGCCTGGGCGTAGAGCGCGAGCGTCGCCGCGAAGGTCTTGCTGATCGAACCGAGTTCGAAGAGAGTATGTTCCGTGACCGGCTTGCCCTCCTCCTTCGAGGCCAGGCCGTAATTGAAGAACAGGGTGCGGCCGTCGACGGTCACGCCGACCGCTACGCCCGGCACGCCGTATTCGTCCATCAGCGGACGGATCGCCCGGTCCGCGGCGGCGCGGACGGCCGCATCGTCGGCCGCATGAGCGGCAAATGGCAAGAGGCAGGCCCAGGCGAGCGCCATGCGTGACAGGGATGCGAACTTCATGCGCAAGGAATTCTCCCGTTGGTGGTTGACCCAAAAAGTATAGGGAGAGCCCCGGAAGGCGAACAGCGCAGCCGTCCCAGGCGCGCGGGATTTCGTCACATGGCCGACTTGAGGGCGGGAAGATAGCGTTCGCTGACCGCCACCTCGGCGCCGCAGCGCAAGCCCAGCCGCCAGGCGCCGTCGCCGCTGGTCGCCAGGCGCGCGATCTGGTCGCGCCGGACGATGGTGCTGCGATGCACGCGCAGGTAGTCCGCGGGCGGCAGCAGCGCCTCCAGGCGGTTGAGCGTGATCCGGTGCAGCACCGTGCGCGCCTCGAGGTGCAGCTCGACGTAGTTGCTGGCCGCCTGCATCCACAGGATCTCGGCAAAGCGGATCTGTTCGATCGAGCCCACCGAGCGCACGTTCACGTGGTCCATGCGCTGCGCTGCATCGGCATCGGCGTAGTCGCGCAGGGCCGCGCCGTAGCTGTCGCGCTGGCGCTGCCCGAGCATGGCCCTGGCCCGCTCCACCGCCTGCGCCAGGCGCGCGTCGCCCACCGGCTTGAGCAGGTAGTCGAGCGCGAACACCTCGAAGGCGTCGATGGCGTGTTCGCTGTAGGCGGTCACGAAGATGACGAGGGGCGGCGTGGGCCGGGCGGCGATCTCGCGCGCCAGCGCCAGCCCCGATTCGCCCGGCATCTGGATGTCGAGGAAAACGACGTCGACCTCGTGAAGCTGCATGGCGCCGCGCGCGCCGGCGGCGCTGTCGCACTCGGCCGCCAGCTCCCAGTCGCAGGCATCCAGCAGCGCGAGGCGCAGGTTGGTGCGGCTGCGCGCTTCGTCGTCGACGATCAGGTAACGCACCGGCATCGCGCTAGTCCTGCCCGGCCAGCGGCAGGCGGATCTCGGCCACGAACAGGCCTTCGTACAGCCCTGCCGCCAGCGATGCCGCCGGGTGCATCAGGCGCAGCCGGTCGCGCGTGTTGGCCAGGCCCAGGCCCGCGCCGCGGTTCGGCGAGGCCTGGCCGCTGGCGGGATTGGTCACGCGGATCGACAGCGCGCCGTCCTCGCGCGCGAAGCGCACGCGGATGTCGCCCTGGCCTTCCCGGCAATCGAGGTCGTGGCGCAGCGCATTTTCGAGCAGCGGCTGGAGGATCAGGGGTGGACAGGTGACTTCGTGCAGGTAGCCGCCGGCGCCCTCGATGCTCACCTGCAGCCGGTCTTCGTAGCGCAGGCGCTGCAGGCCAAGGTAGTCCTCGACGAACTGCAGTTCCTCGGCCACGGTGGCGGTATTGCGCGCACTGGCCGACAGCGCGTAGCGCAGCAGGTCGCTCAGGCGGCAGATGCCGCCCAGCGCCAATGCCTTGTCGTTGGCGCGGACCAGCGCACTGATCGCGCTCAGCGCATTGAACAGGAAGTGCGGCTCGAACTGGGCGCGCAGCGCCTGCATGCGCTGCTCCTCCAGCGCCAGGCGCAGGTTGAGCATATCGGTCTGCGAGCGCTGCCAGGCCAGCTCGCGCTCCATGGCGTGGCGCCAGTAATGGATCGCCAGGATGGCGGCGAAGGTGGCGGTGGTCGAAAACCAGCCGACCAGCAGCATCTTCATCAGCAGCTGCCTGGCTTCCTCCAGGGTCGCGATGGGCAGGTAGCCGCGCAGCCAGGCCATGTAGATCCATTGCAGCGGCTGGAATACCGCCATCAGGCCGACGAACAGGGCGACCACCTGGCGCGGGCGCGCCACCAGGACCGGCCAGCGCGCCAGGGCGATGCTCAGGCCCGCGCTCAGGACGATCAGCGGCACCGCGTATTCGATGAACCAGGTGACCAGCAGCGCGGGATAATGGCTGTCCATGCCCGCACGCAGGTTGTCGCTGAAGGTCTGGAGGGCGCCGAGCGCGCTGATCGCCGTCCACACGAGCACGGCGCACGCGATCGTCTTGCCGACCGGAGGAAGAGGCGCGCGTGGAAGAGCTTGGTTCATGGTGCGCGGAGTATAGCAGCGCAATGCCGGCCATCCGCCGTCCCTCGTCCCGTCAAGCGGCGGATTCGTCCCGAATGCGTGCACCATGCATATGCAAGCGGTGTTATCATGGCCGCAATTTCTTTTTTGCAACACTTGCTCTCTGTAAAGACATGACCGGCGCAGCGACCCAGGAACTCAAGTCCCAGGAATTCCAGTTCGAGACTCTCAACCTGCAGGTCGGCGTACGCCTGCAGGTGGTGACGCATCGCAGCGTCAAACCGATTTCCCACTTCTCGACGCTGATCGGCTATGTGAAGGACGAGTACATCATCGTCAAGATTCCGATCGAAAATGGAACGCCCATCGGCCTGATCGAAGGCGAAAGGGTCACGGTGCGCGTTTTCTCCGGCGTCAACGTCTGCTCCTTCGCCTGTACGGTCGAACGCGTGTTCGGACGTCCGCTGCTCTATGTGCACCTGTCCTTCCCGACCTCGATCCAGGGCACCAGCCTGCGCGGCGCCATGCGCGTCAAGACCGAGCTGCCGGCGCGCGTCAGGAGCACGACGCAGCCCGCCGCCGCCCCCATCGATTGCACGCTCACGAATGTCTCGGTCACGGGCGCCAGGGTCGATTCGCCCCTGCCCTTCCCGCACGGCGAGGAAGTGGTCGGCATGCAGTTCACGATCGCGATCCCGGCCGCCAACCAGGAGACCCGGATCGACACCATGGCCATCGTGCGCAACGTGACGATCGACAAGTCGGCCGCGAGCCGGGGCGAGATCTACAGCTACGGCGTGCAGTTCCTGGACCTCGATCCCGTGCATTTCACCATGCTGCAGAACATGACCTACGAGGCCCTGCTGGCCGACCGGATGAAGATCGTCTGATCGCTCAAGCCTGGCGCGGATAGCCCGTGATCCGCGCGATGTCGCGGTACATCGGCTGCAGGCGTCGATACATCTTCACATAGACTTCCCGGTACAGCCGCTCGTAGATCGCGCGGTTCTCCGGAATCGGTTCGAACACCCGGCCGACTCGCGTCATCGCGTTCACGGCTCTGGTGAAATCCGGATGCAGTCCCAGTCCCACCGCCGCATCGATGGCCGCCCCCAGGCCGGAGGTCTCGTAGACGTGCGGGCGCGAGGTCGGCAGGCCGAAGATGTCGGCCGTGAGCTGCATCGCCGCGTCGCTCTGCGAGCCGCCGCCCGAGACGCGCAGCTCGGTGATGGGCGTCCCGCTGCGCTTTTCGATGCGTTCCTTCCCTTCGCGCAGCGCATACGCCAGTCCTTCGAGGATGGCGCGGTAGACGTGGGCGCGGGTGTGCACGTCGCCGAAGCCGATGATGGCGCCCTTCGCTTCCCTGCCCGGCACGCGGATGCCGGGCGTCCAGTAGGGCTGCAGCATCAGGCCCATCGAGCCGGGCGGCACGGCGTTGGCCAGCTCGTCGAACAGCCGCTCCGGCGCCACATCCTCCTGCAGGGCGCGCGCCTGCTCGTGGTGGCCGAACTGCTCCTTGAACCAGTTGACCATCCAGTAGCCGCGGAAGACCTGCACCTCGGTGCTGTAGGCGCCGGGAATCGCGGCCGGATACGGCGGCACGAAGGGCGTCACCTCGACATAGCGCGAGCTCGTCGTGTTGATGGTGGCGGTGGTGCCGTAACTCAGGCAGCCCACGTGCGGCTCGCGGCAGCCCGCGCCAATTACCTCGCAGGCCTTGTCGGCGGCGGCGGCCAGCAGCGGCAGGCCTTCGGGAATACCCGTCTCCTGCGCGGCGGCGGCCGTGACGCTGCCGATGCGCGTGCCCGGCTCGGCCAGCTCCGGCAGCATGTGCGGCGCGACGGCCAGCGCCTGCCACTTCCAGTCGCGCGCCGCGGCCCAGCGCCGGCGCTTGTAGTCGAAAGGCAGGTAAGCCACCTGGGAACCGGACGAATCGACGAAGCGCCCGCACAGGCGGTAGTTCAGCCAGCCCGACAGCAGCAGGAACTTGTCGGTCGCCTGCCAGACCTCGGGCTGGTGGGCGGCGATCCAGTTGATCTCGGCTTCGCCGCGAAAGTAATCGATGGTGTCGGCCACCCGCGCCAGCTTGAAGGCGGTGCGCCACAAGGGACCGATGGGCGGCACCTGTTCGGTGCGGCGCTGGTCGAGCCAGGTGATCGCGGGGCGCAGCGGCCGCCCTTCCCGGTCCAGGTTGACCACGGTGCCGCGCTGGGTCGTCACGGCCACGCCGGCCACGCGTGCGCGGTCCGCGCCGGGCATGTCCCACAGCTGGCGGCAGGCCTGGCACACCGCCTGCCAGTAGCCGTCGGCGTCGTGCTCGGCCCAGCCGGGATGGGTGGAGAAATAGGCTTGCAGGTGGACCTGCGACTTGGCGACGATATCGCCGCGCAGGTCGAACAGGAGCGCGCGCACGCTCTGGGTGCCATTGTCGATGGCGAGGATCAGCGGGTCAGGCATCGATGTTCTGGTGATGAAGATGCGGCAGGGATGCCGTGGCACTCGCGCCATGATGCCATGTAGGCGGCCTGTTCCGCCAGCCATTCGTCGTCGCTCCACCCGAGCTCCGGCTGGCAGATGGCGCGGACGCGCTCGAGGTGGGCGGCCCCGCCCTTGGGCAGCAGGATGCCGAGCCGGGTGCGGCGCAGCAGCAGGTCGCCCAGCGCGCGCACCTGCTCGGCGCGGGCAGCCCAGCGCAGCTCCGCCCACAGCGTGCAGGTGCCGGGAATCGGGTCCAGTTCGCCCTCGCCGGCGGCGTCGACCAGGTCCTGGGCAGACGCGCCGTAGCGCCCGGCCAGGCGCCGCAGCACGCCGGCCGGAAGCAGGCGGCTCACCGGCAGCGGGACCGGCGCGAACACGGGCTGCGGCGCCAGGTCGGGCCGCCAGCCGGGCAGCTGGGGCAGCGCGTGGCGCAGGGTATCGAGGGCGATGGCGCGGAAGGTGGTCAGCTTGCCGCCGGTGACCGACACCAGGCCTGGCTCCGACCACACCACGTGCTCGCGCTTTTCCTTCGACGGCGCGCCGTGGCTGCCGCCGTCGATCACCGGCCGCACGCCGGCGTAGGTCGCGATCACGTCCTCGTCGTGCAAGGACAGCTGCGGGAACGCCGCCCGCAGCGCCGCCATCAGGTAATCGAATTCGGCGCGCGTGATGCGCGCTTCCAGGTGCAGCCCTTCTCCGTGGTCGACGTCGGTGGTGCCCACCAGGGTGGCGCCTTCCCAGGGAAAGGCGAACACCGGCCTGCGGTCCTCGGGATGCCGCAGGCTGACGGCTTGCGCCAGCGGCAGGCGCCACGAAGGCAGGATCAGGTGGCTGCCGCGAAGGGGACGCAGGCGCGGGCCGGCGCCGTTCCCGGTCAACGCGCCGGCCAGCGCGCCTGCCCAGGCGCCGGAGGCATTGACCACCACCCTGGCGCGCACGGCGTGCTCCTGGCCGCTGCGCTCGTCCAGCAGCCGCGCGCCCATGACGCGGGCGCCTTCGCGCACCAGGCCGCGCACCGCGACGTAGTTGAGCGCCGCCGCACCATGGGAGCGAGCCTCGTCCAGGACGCGCAGCACCAGGCGCGCATCGTCGGTCTTGGCGTCGGTGTAGCGCACGCCGCCCAACAGTCCCTCGCGCCTGACGTTCGGCGCCAGCATGGCGAAGCCGTCGGCGCTTTCCCAGTGCGGCTCACGGCGGCCGGCCAGGCGGTCGTAGACGCGCAGCACGGCCAGGAAGCCCAGGCGCTGCGCCCAGCCCGCGCCGTGGTCGGCGAAGGCGAAACCCTGGGGCTCGACCAGTCCGGGCGCTTCGCGCAGCAGGGCCTCGCGCTCGCGCACCGATTCGCGCGTGAGGCGCAGCTGGCCCTCGGCCAGGTAGCGCAGGCCGCCGTGCACCAGCTTGGACGAGCGGCTCGAGGTGCCCCAGGCGAAGTCGTGCTGCTCCACCAGCAGCGCGCGCAGGCCGCGGCGCGCCGCCTCGAGCAGGATGCCGGCGCCGGTGATGCCGCCGCCGACCACGAGCAGGTCCCACTCGCGCGCCGCCAGCGTGCGAGCGTCGAGAATTGGGGCGCTCACCGGTTCACCAGCTTGCCGGGGTTCATGCGGCGGTCCGGGTCGAAGTGACGGAACAGGGTCGCCATCGCGCTCAGTCCCAGTTCGCCCTTCTCCGCCGCCAGCCAGGGCGCGTGGTCCGTGCCCACGCCATGCTGGTGGCTGATGGTGCCGCCGTTGGCCACGATGGCGTCGGAGACGCGGTCCTTGAGCTGGCGCCAGCGCGCCAGGTTCACGCCATAGTCGCCGTCCAGGCGGAACACGAAGGTCGAGTACACGCTGGCGCCCTGCGGATACAGGTGCGACAAATGGGTGTAGGCGTGCACCTTTTCGCCGAAGGGTTCGAGCGCATGCGCCGCCGCCTGCTCGATCGCCTCCATCGCCGGGGTGACGCGCGGCCAGTCGAGCGCCGTCTCCACCGTGTCGATGGCATAGCCGTGGGCCCAGGCCGCATTGCGCAGGTAGACGCTGCGGAAGCGGTTGCGGCGCCAGCGTTCGCCCAGCATCCGTCCCATGTGCACCCCGCCACGCACGCGCGCCAGCGCCAGTGCCGCGTCCAGCGCCTGCCTGCACTGCCTGCGCGCGCCGCTGACGCCGACCAGCATCATGCACTTGCCCTCGCCGCAGCCGCGCCAGCGCAGGTAGCGCTCCATGATTCCGACCTGGCGCGGATGGCCTGCGAGCGTGAGCATGGTGGCGGTTTCAAGACCGTTCGACAGGCGCAGCATCGACAGCGGCAGGCGCGCCTGCGCGATGCCGCGCACCGCCGCCACGGACTGGGTCCAGTCCGGGAAGAAGACCGCATGGAAGGCTTCGTGCTCCGGCAAGGGACTGACGCGCACCGTGGCGTGGGTCAGGATGCCGAGCCGGCCCTCCGATCCCAGCACCATCTCGCGCAGGTCGATTCCGGCGGCGGAAGCGGGAAATGTCGGGATTTCGAGCGTGCCGACCGGCGTCTCCACCCGGCCGCCCGCGAACAGCTGTTCGATGCGCCCGTAGCGCAGCGATTGCTGGCCCGAAGAGCGGGTGGCGACCCAGCCGCCCAGGGTCGAGTATTCGAAGGATTGCGGGAAGTGCCCGAGCGTGTAGCCGTGGGCGCGCAGCTGGGCTTCCAGGTCCGGCCCGGCCACGCCGGCGCAGAAGCTGGCCAGCTGGGCCTCGCGGTCGAGCGAGAGCAGGGCGCGCATGCGGCGCATGTCGATGCTCAGGACCGGGCGCGTCGCCTCCCCCACTTCCAGGTGGCCGGCGACGCTGGTGCCGCCGCCATAGGGAATCACGTCGGCGCGGCAGAGCGCGGCGAAGTCCAGCAGCTCGCGCACCTGCTCGGCGGATTCCGGAAACGCCACCCCGTCCGGCGCCTTGCCGATGCGCCCGTGGCGCAGGCGCAGCCAGTCCGGCAGGCTCTGTCCGAGCGCGTGCAGGACGCGGGTGGGCGCACTCGCGTCGATCAGGGGATGGGCAGGCAGGCGTCCCGGCGGCAGCGCCGCGCAGGCCTGCTCGAAGCTGGCGTCGCTTGGGGGCGTACCCTTGCCGACGCGCTGCGCCAGGAAGGCGCGCGCCTCCGCGCCCAGCTCCATTTCTATCGACTCTTCACCCCAACCATTCCAGCGCCGCATGCTTGTTTTCCCGTTATACTCGTTGTTGCCATTCTTGCCAGCTCAATGGTGCAAGCTTAAGACCGAAGTCCGTCTCCGTATTGTGCTTTCATGACAAAGCCTTGTTCCAAGACGCCAGCGCGCCCCCGTGCCGCCCGTGCCACTGCGCCCCCGCCCGATAGCGGACGGGTGACCGGCGCCTATCTCCAGCCCTTGCTGGAAACCGCGGCCGAGCACCAGGTCGGCGCCGAGGAGCTGGCCGCCGGGGCCGGACTCGCTCCGGGCCTGCTCGGCGTGCTTCCCGAGACCCTGCCCGCGCGCCACTACATCGCCCTGCTCGACGCCGGCGCGCGCCTGGCCAACGATCCGCATTTCGGCCTGCACGTCGGGGAAAAGGTCAGGCCGGGCACCTTCAGCGCCTACGGCATGATGCTGCTGGCCTGCAGCGATTTCGGCCAGGCGCTTTCGCAGACGCGGCGCTACGAGCAGCTGGCCCACGACCTGGGGCGCACGCGCGTGACGGTGAATGGCGCGGACGCGGTCTACGGCTGGGATAGCCACTATCCGCAAGCCAGCCGGCACCTGGTGGAAAGCGTGTTCGCGGGCATCCGCGTGTTCGGGAGCTGGCTGGCCGGGCGGCCGCTGACGCCCTCGCGCGTCGCATTCGCGCACGAGAGCAATGCCAGTCTTGGCGAGTACCGGCGCATCCTGGGCGTGGCGCCAGAGTTCGGCGCGCCCTCCAACGCGGCCCATTTCGATGCGGCGATCCTGTCCCTGCCGGTGCCGAACGCCGACGTCAGCCTGTATCCGCTGCTTCGCCAGCACGCGGAGCGCCTGCTCGGCGAGCGTGCGCAAGGCGGCGGCGTGGTGGAACAGGTACGCGCCGCGGTACTGCGGCGGCTGCCCAACAACGGCGTGCGCCTGGCGGTGGTGGCGGAGGATCTCGGCATGTCGGTGCGCACCCTGCAGCGCAAGCTGGCCGAGGCGGGATCGAGCTTCCAGCAGGTGCTGGACGGGGCGCGCTACACGCTGGCCCGGGATTACCTGCGCCAGCGCGAGCTGAGCCTGGTGGATATCGCTTTCCTGCTCGGCTTCCAGGAACAAAGCGCGTTCACGCACGCCTTCCGCGAGTGGAGCGGGATGAATCCCAGCAGTTGGCGCGAGCAGGCGCTCTAAGGCGCCTGATCCTGGCCCGGGACGACTGTATCCCACAGCTTGCCGGTCAACTCGTTCACCAGTTCGTCGGTATGCTCCATCGGCGCCGACTGCACTACCACCACCCGCCAGACCGTGCCTCCCTTTTGCACCAGTCGCACCTGAAGGCGCAGCTTGCCGTCGTCCTGCTCGCCGATGGCGGTCCACGACGCTTGTCCACGGAAGTCTTCCAGGAAGCCTTCCCGCATCCGCCAGTCGGCTGAACGGCTGCGCGTGAATTCGCCGGCATACTGCGGCAGGCTCATGCCGCCACTGTCTTCGGGCGCGATGATCACCACGGCGTGGTCGCTGTGCTGGGTGAACTGGTGCAGCACCAGTCCATCCTCGCTGGTTTGCTCGGTATGTTCCCAATGCGGCGAGACGCTCGCGCTGCGGCCGGTCGCCGGATTGGTCCAGCTGAAGGATGGCCCCTTCAGCCGCGCCGCGGTTTTCCTGCTCTCGACCCGGTCGGCGATCTCCGCGCCCGTCAAGGCGGCGAACAGGAGAATGAAGACGGCGCCGAATGCGGCGCGCCTGCCCCATCCTATCGACTTGGCGCGCACGCGGTATCGTTCGCCGTCATAGCTGGCCGGCTGTCCCTCGTTCAGCCGGCCATGCTGGCGTCCCATGGTGAACAGACAGACCAGCGGAATCGCGAAACCGAGGCCGCTGACCCATACACCCAGGTTGCGCCGAAGGTGCTGGACGAAGCTGAGCCGGCGTCCGTCGACCAGGCCAACCCGCAGCCCGAGGATCGCCTTGCCCGGCGTGTTGCCGGCAAGCGCATGCACGGCTGCGTCCAGCACCAAGGCCAGCGGAAGGCAGGCGATGTCGAACAGCTTGCTCGCGAAGGTCGACTCGATCCAGATCAGGAACGCCGGCCAGATCCAGGAAAGCACATAGACGGCGACAATGCCGATGACGGCGTTTTCCCACCACAAGTCGAACAGCCGCGCGCACCAACGCTTCCAGGGCGTGGCCATCGGATAATCGAGCACGGCTCGAGCCGAGACAGCGTCCTGTCCGCCAGCGCCGACACTGGCGAACTCTTCCTGCACACCGACCGGCGTCCATGCCGCCTGCGTCACCGGGACCTTCCCAGCCCCGCCGTCCTTGCACCACGATTCCTTCATGTTTTCCCCAGTCGTCTTATGTGCGGCATACGGCCGCTTCGTCGCCGCGTTCGCCGGCGCGCGGCGTCAGGCCGGGCCATGCGAAACGGATGCGCGGAACAGTATATCGACTGGGATGGGGTCAATTCTCACCGATGGTCACGGCGCCGCCCACGGCATCGGCGTCGCTTCGCGCAGCCGCAGCATGAGCTGCTCGGGCGGAAGCGGATGAGACACCAGGTAGCCCTGGATCTCGTCGCATCCATGGCGGTGCAGGAAGGCCGCCTGGTCGGCGGTTTCCACGCCTTCCGCGATGACCCGCATCCCCAGGGTCCTGGCGAAGGAAATCACCGCCAGCACGACAGCCGCGGCGCTGGGGACGGTATCGATCTCGTGGATGAAGGAGCGGTCGATCTTCAGCTTATCCACGGGGAAGTTGCGCAGGGTGCTGAGACTGGAATAGCCGGTGCCGAAGTCGTCGATCGAGATGGCCACGCCCAGGTCTTTCAGCTGATGCAGGAGATAGGTCGCGTGGCCGATGTCGTGCACGATCGAACTCTCGGTGATCTCCAGTTCCAGCATGGACGGCATCAGGCCGGTCGAATGCAGCGCCTGCCCGACCGTCGCGATGATGCTGTCGTCGCGCAGCTGGCGCGCGGCCAGGTTCACCGCCACGGTCTTGTTGCCCAGGCCGGCCTCCTGCCAGATCCTGGCCTGCAGGCAGGCTTGCAGCAGCACGCGCTCTCCCAGCGCGGCGATCAGGGCCGAATCCTCGGCGATGGGGATGAAGCGCGACGGCGCAAGCAATCCCAGCCTGGGATGATTCCAGCGCACCAGGGCCTCCGCGCCGGAAAGCTCGCCGGTCGCCAGGTCGAGCTTGGGCTGGTAGTGCGCGACCAGCTCGCCGGCGGGAATGGCCCGGCGCAGCTCGGTTTCCAGTTCCATGCGTTCGGCGACCGCCGCATCCCGCGTGCTTGCATACAGCTGGATGCTGTCCTTCCCGGAATTCTTGGCGCGCAGCATCGCTGAGTTTGCGCGGCGTAGCAGCAGCTCCCCCTCCTCTCCATCGAGCGGATAGACCGCCGCCCCGATGCTGCAGGTGACCACCGTTTCCTTGCCCGCCAGCGGCACCGGCTCGCGCACGGCCGCCAGCATCGCGCTCAGGCGCACGCTGCTGCGCTCGACACTGTCGAGGCCGGTAAGCAGGATCACGAATTCGTCGGAGCCGATGCGGGCGACCGTGTCGCCGTCGCGCACCAGGCGCCGCAGCCGCCTGGCGGTCTCGCGCAGGAAATCGTCGCCGAGCGCATTGCCCAGGCCGGTGTTCAGGAAGGTAAAGCTGTCGAGGTCGAGATAGACGACGGCGATCAGGCGCCCCTCGCGCTGCGCATTGCCGATCGCGGCCTGCAGGCGGTCGACCAGCAGCGCACGGTTCGCCAGGCCGGTGAGCTGGTCATGGGTGGCCCGGTATTCGAGTTCGCGCGTGCGCTCGGCCACGCGCTGCTCCAGGCCGTCGCGGGCCTCGCGCAGTTCCTCGTTGGCCTGGGCCAGGCGCGCCTGGTAGTGACGTCCCAACAGAATTCTTGCCATCGTGCCGGCGATATTGCCCAGGAAAGCGACGTAGGGCCGCAGCGCGTCCTCGTCGTGTACCGTGAGCAGCAGCCAGCCGAGCCGCCGCGCCGGCGCATCGATGGGAAAGCATTGCACGCCGGACCCGAGATGGCGCATGAAATTCAGTACCGGAACCGGTGAAATCTCGCGTTCGCAACGCTGCTTCAATGCCGCCATCCGTGCGCTCGGCGCAACCGGGCTACCCTCGAGGTCGACCCAGGCCTCATCCACGCCCGGCAAGGTCGACAAGGCGCGCGAGACGAAACTGGCGATATGGCTTTCGTCCGGCATCGCGTCGATCGCCTGCTGGATCACGAGCAGGCGCCCCAGCACAGTGGCTTCCGGCGCTGCCGTTTCCGGCTGTTCGACGGTGCTCATCGGTCTACCCGTAGCGCTGGTAGAAGGGATTGCGCAGCACGTGGCCGCCGATGATGACGAGCGGATGCACGTTCAGGACGTCGAATATCAGGCTGCCGTCGAACTGGTTCAGGTCGTACTGGCACATGATGGTCATCGGCGCCTCCTTGATCAGCTCATTGATGCGCGACTCGGCCTCGAGGATGCGGTCGGCGCCCGGTATGCCGCGCAGGGCCCAGGTCATCTCCCCGGCGAAGCGGGCGCCGGACAGGCCGTTGGCCTGGGATTGCACGTAGGCCTCGCGCAGCCGGGCGATCATGTCGTCGGGATCGAAGCGGCCATCCGGAAAATATCCTTCTGCCGAAATGACGGCTTCCGCCTGGCCCGGCCGTTCGCGCAGGGCAAAGGCAAGGTCGAGCCGTTCCAGCACCCGCGGCAAGTCCGCCTGGCTCGGCACATCGGCCACGTAATTGAATCCTTCGCCCCCGGCCAGGGCCTCGCGCGCGTACAGCGGCAGGATCTGGCGGCGCTCCTCGTCGCTGTTGTAGAGGTAGCAGAGATGCGCCCCTTCCGGATAGGGCTCATCCGTGAATCCGAGGCATACATGCCGTCCTGAATCTCCCATGGGTGCTCCCTGTGGATCCGGTATCGATGCATGGCTAGGCTAGCACACCTGCAGGCCGGCGGGCGGTTACTTTCCCGCTGCCAATACGCAACCTGGTCCCTGCGTCGGCTCAGGGCGCTTTTCCAGCGCGGCGCCGCGCCGCCAATGCAATCAACACCGCGCTGACGGCTCCGACGCCTGCACACACCTGATGCAGCAAGCCGAGCGGAATCAGTCCAAGAAGCCCGTTTCCGGCTGCCAGCGGCCACCACGGATTCATGTCGGAATGCATCACGGCGTCCAGCAAGACATGGGAATAGGTGCCGATGAATGCGCCGGCAAACGCCGCGCGCCATGTCAACGGGGAATGGGGGATCGACAAGCCGCGCAATACCCTCTCGCTGACAGGGCGTCCCGTCAGTGCGGCTACCAAACCGATCAGCAAGGCGCCCGCCAGGGTATGCGTGTAGCCATGCAGTACAGGCCGGTTCTGTATCAAGCCGATCAGCGGCTCGATATCCATCAGGACTTGTGCTCCGCCGAACACCATGAAGCTGAAATGACGGCCGCCGATGGCTTTGCACAACGCTCCCGGGCCGAGGTGAAATGGAGTGAATGGCATGTGCAAATATGCGTTATTTACCGGATGTTGTGGATGACATAGTAGCGTCAGCCTTGCGAATGCCGGGCAAACAGGCGCACCGCCTCGTCGACCGTCGGAACGATCGCCAGCAAGCCAAGCAGCGCCGCCAGCGGCACGGTCGACAGGTAGCCCAGGTGCTTGAAGCCGAGCGCTCCCGCCATGCCGCCAGCCAGGAAGGCGACCAGCAAGGATGCCAGCAGCGCCAGCCGCCGCCGGTTGGCCAGCACCTTCGGCTGCACGGCGCCGCGGTCGGCGTTCCAGTACAGCAGCTTGCCGAGCTCGATGCCGATGTCGGTCACGGTGCCGGTCATGTGGGTGGTGCGGATCTCGGCGCGCGAAACCTTGGTGATGACCGCATTCTGCAGCCCCAGCATGAAGCACAGCAGCATCACCGTCAGCGGAATCGCCACGGCGCCGGCGATGGCAAGGCGCGCACCCAGCACGCCGAATGCCAGCAGCAGCACCGCTTCGGCCAGCAGCGGCAGCGCGTACTCGCAACGCAGTCCGCGGCGCCGCACGTAGTTGATCATGACCGCGGTGCAGGCCGCCCCCAGCAGGAAGCTGAGCACGGCGCCCAGTCCGGCCATTGCCAACATCACCTCGCCCAGCACCAGGTGATCGGCCACGCCGGACACGATGCCCGTTACATGCGAGGTGTACTGGCCGACGGCAAGAAAGCCGCCGGCGTTGATCGCGCCCGCGACGAACGCGAGCGCCACGCCCAGGTGGTGGTTGGCGGATGGGGTGCGGTCGTGCCCCGCGAGGCTGCGCGCATACTGGATCGGCATGGCGGAAAAACTCCAGGAATTTCTGCGTTCATGTTACCGCACATCTATACGAGTGAGGTCCAGGCCGCATGTGGCCCGGCGTTTCAGCACGGCGTTCATCGAAAGATAACTTCAATGCACCAAGTGGACCAGCCGTGAATCCCTAACCCCAGCATCCATCCCGCTCGACACGCTGCGCCATCTGCTCGCAGGCGTAACCCGAATAAAACTTGTTGTCAATCGCTTTGCATAAGTGTCGCTTTCAAACTCGTCATTCCAAAACGGCCAACAATGTTGTTGACGATGCCACATGTATGCACATAGGATCGGTTAGCGCTGAGCCCGGCATGCTTACCAGGCGTGCAATGACCGGCGCGATATTCAGTTGCCTTTTCATCCATACAAAATTGGGGACATACATGAATCGTCACACTACCGCGCTGCCGATGAGCGCCCTCGCAATGCTGTGCTCGGTTGCCGCGCTCAGCCTGGCTTCCAGTACTGCGAGCGCCGCACCGCAAACCCGCTATATCGTCGGCTTCAAAGCAGGCGCGGACAATAATGTCAGTGCCGCGGTCGTTCGCGCACGGGGTAACGTCAAGCGCAAGATCCACGGGATGAACGCGATGTCGGTCGAAGTCGCCGCGGACCAGGTCGAAGCACTGCGCGCCGACAAGAACGTTTCGTATGTCGAGGCCGATCCGCCACGCTATCTGCCGTCGATGGAAATGAAAGCCGGCTATGAGAGCTCGACCGAACTCAGCGCTGCGGCGAACCCGGCGTCCGGAAAGAGCTATTACCTGGGGCAGGTCATCCCCTACGGCATCACGATGACGCAGGCGGACCAGTTGCCGAATGGCGGAGCCAAGGCCGGCAACCGCAAGATCTGCATTATCGACTCGGGCTACGACCGCAGCCATGAGGACCTGAACAACAATGGCGTGGTCACCGGCGAATACGATTCCGGCACCGGCTGGTGGCACACCGACGAGAACGGTCATGGCACCCACGTCGCCGGCACCATTGCCGCGGTCAACAACAACGGCGTCGGCGTGGTGGGCGTCATCCCCAATCGCCAGCTGAAACTGCATATCGTCAAAGTCTTCGGCGCCGACGGCTGGGCCTATTCGTCCGAGCTGGCCGACGCCGCCAACCGCTGCGCCGACGCTGGTGCGAACATCATCAGCATGTCGCTGAGCGGCCCGGAACCGAGCGATACCGAGCAGGCGGTGTTCGACGCGCTTGCGGCCAAGGGCATCCTGTCGTTTGCCGCGTCCAGCAATGCCGGCACCACCGCACCGCGCTGGCCTGCAGGCTACCAGAGCGTCGTCTCTGTCGGTGCGCTCGACAGCAGCAAGAACTGGGCAACGTTCTCGAACTACAATCCGAAGGTCGAACTGTCGGCGCCCGGCGTGCGCGTTCTCTCGACCGTGCCAATGGGCACCGCGCTGGTATCCTCGCTGACTGTGGGCGCAAGCACATATGAAGTAGGTTCGGTCACCGGCTCGCCACGCGGGGCGGCGAATGCGCCATTGGCCGACTTCGGCTTCGGCGGCGCGGTCAATCCTGCGATGGCGGGCAAGATCTGCCTGATTTCGCGCGGTGCGGGCCTGGCTTTCGGCGTCAAGGTTGCGAATTGCCAGGCCAGCGGCGGCGTGGGAGCCATCCTGTACAACAACGTGGCAGGCAGCCTGAGCCCAACCCTGGGCGATACCGTCACGACGATCCCTTCGGTCGCGGCATCGCAGGCGGAAGGCGCAGCGATGCTCGCACAGCTTGGCCAAATGGCGAACCTGTCGGTCAAGGTCGGCAATTACTCCTACTTCAATGGCACCTCGATGGCGACGCCGCACGCCGCAGCCGTGGCCGCCTTGGTCTGGAGCTACTTCCCGTATTGTAACGCTGCCCAGATCCGCAATACGCTCGTCAAGTCGGCGGAAGATCTCGGCACCGAAGGCCGCGACGACAAATATGGCTATGGCCTGGTCAGGGCGAAGGCGGCTTACGACCGCATTGCCACGATGGGCTGCAACAACTAAGCGTGACTTCGACAGGACTGCTACCCAACTAGACACTCGTCATCGACTGGTTCTAGCTGACGCAGCGCCGGCCTGGTCGGGTAACCGACCAGGCCGTTTTTCCGTTTGCCCCAGGCCGCAGACGCTTTCAGGAAGTGTCCAACCCCGGCTGTTCAACACGGTTATAATCAAAAGATTATTGCAAAGCACCAATTGGATAAAGCCGTGAATCCCCATCTCGACAAACTCCATCCCTACCCGTTCGAAAAACTGCGCCAGCTGTTTGCCGGCGTTACCCCGAACCCGGCGTATGCGCCGATCAGCCTCGGCATCGGCGAACCGAAGCATCCGACGCCGGCCTTCATCGAAAAAGCCCTGATGCATGCGATGTCGGGTCTGTCGAGCTACCCGAGCACCCACGGCGGCGAGCCGCTGCGCACGGCGATCGCCGGCTGGCTGGAACGCCGCTACGGCGTGCCGGCCCTGGACCCGGCGACCATGGTGCTGCCGGTGAACGGTTCGCGTGAAGCGCTGTTCGCCATCGCCCAGTGCATGATCGACGGCAGCAAGCCGAACGCGTTGGTGATGTGCCCGAACCCCTTCTACCAGATCTACGAAGGCGCGGCCTACCTGGCCGGCGCCGAGCCCTGGTTCGTCAACTCGGAACCGGCGCGCAACTTCGCCTGCGACTACGCCAGCGTGCCGGACGAGGTCTGGCCGCGCGTGCAGCTGCTCTACGTGTGCTCGCCGGGCAATCCGACCGGCGCCACGCTTACGCTGGACGACTGGCGCCAGCTGTTCGAGCTCGCCGACCGCTGGAACTTCCTGATCGCGGCGGACGAGTGCTATTCCGAGATCTACTGCGGCTCGACGCCGCCGCTGGGCGCGCTGGAAGCGGCCCACCAGCTCGGCCGCAGCGAGGGCGAGCGTCCCTACGCCAACCTGATCGTCTTCTCGAGCCTGTCGAAGCGTTCCAACGTGCCGGGCATGCGCTCGGGCTTCGTGGCGGGCGACCCGCAAGCGATGAAGAAGTTCCTGCTCTACCGCACCTACTGCGGCGGCGCGATGTCGCCGCCGGTGCAGGCGGCTTCGATCGCGGCCTGGAACGACGAGCACCACGTGCAGGACAACCGCACGCTGTACAAGGAAAAGTTCCAGCTCATCACACCGCTGCTCAAGGAAGTGATGGACGTCGAGCTGCCCGACGCCGGCTTCTACCTGTGGGCCGATGTGCGCCGAAGCGGTTTGTCGGACACCGAGTTCGCACGCCGTCTGTACGCCGACTATAATGTCACGGTCCTGCCGGGCAGCTATCTCGCGCGCGAAGCGCACGGCGCCAACCCGGGCCGCAACCGTATCCGCATGGCCCTCGTGGCCGGCGTCGACGAAGGGCTGGAAGCCGCGAACCGCATCGTCCAGTTCTGCAAGAGCCTTTCCTGAATCCCCCCTCCTCCAAAACAGACCAGCATCATGACTCAACAACTCCAGAACATCATCGAGACCGCGTGGGAACAGCGCGCGGAGATCAGCCCGTCGAACGCCAGCGCCGAAGTGCGCGACGCCGTCGCCCACGTCCTCGCCGGCCTCGACAACGGCAGCCTGCGCGTGGCGCAGAAGGACACCGGCAGCTGGGTCGTCAACCAGTGGATCAAGAAAGCCGTGCTGCTGTCCTTCCGCCTCGAAAACAACGTGCAGGTCCCGGCGGGCGGAGGCATGCAGTTCTACGACAAGGTCCCGACCAAGTTCGCCGACTACACCGCCGAAGACTTCGCCAAGGGCGGCTTCCGCGTGGTGCCGCCGGCCGTCGCCCGCCGCGGCAGCTTCATCGGCAAGAACGTCGTGCTGATGCCGTCCTACGTCAACATCGGCGCCTACGTCGACGAAGGCGCGATGGTCGACACCTGGGCCACCGTCGGCTCCTGCGCCCAGATCGGCAAGAACGTGCACCTGTCGGGCGGCGTGGGCATCGGCGGCGTGCTGGAGCCGATGCAGGCCAACCCGACCATCATCGAAGACAACTGCTTCATCGGCGCGCGCTCGGAAATCGTCGAAGGCGTGATCGTGGAAGAGAACTCGGTGATCTCGATGGGCGTGTACATCGGCCAGTCGACCAAGATCTACAACCGCGAAACCGGCGAAGTCACCTACGGCCGCGTGCCCTCGGGTTCGGTCGTGGTCTCGGGCAGCCTGCCGTCCGCCGACGGCAAGTACAGCCTGTACTGCGCCGTGATCGTCAAGCGCGTCGACGCGCAGACCCGCGCCAAGACCGGCATCAACGAGCTGCTGCGCGGCGACTGATTCCGCGGCATTGCATCGGATGGTTGAACGCGTGGACGGACAAGCCGTCCACCCTACCTGATGCGCCGTAGGGTGGACGGGTCCCCCGTCCACGCGTTCAACCGGCTTTAAAACACCATAACGCTGGAGACGATGCCATGGCCATGGAACGCCTGTTCCAATTGATGAAGGAGAAGAACGCGTCCGACATGTTCTTCGCGGTGAATTCGCCGGTCCACATCAAGATCAACGGAAACCTCATCCCGATCAACCAGCATCGTCTCGAACCCGAGAACATCCACTCTCTCCTGTCCGAGATCGCCTCTCCCGAGCAGATGGCCGAACTCGAACGCGAGAACGAATTGAACATGGGCGTGTCGGTGCCCAACCTGGGCCGCTTCCGCCTGTCGGCCTTCCGCCAGCGCGGCTCGATCTCGGCCGTGTTCCGCTTCGTGCCTGCCAACATCCCGCCGCTGGGCGAACTGGGCCTGCCGCCCGTGCTGTCCGAGCTGATCATGGAAAAGCGCGGCCTGCTGCTGGTGGTCGGCGCCACCGGCTCCGGCAAGTCGACCACGATCGCCTCCATGCTGGACCACCGCAACGAACAGCGCACCGGCCACATCCTCACGCTCGAAGACCCGATCGAATACCTGTTCAAGAACAAGAAATCGATCGTCAACCAGCGCGAGATCGGCAGCGACGCCACCAGTTTTTATACTGCGCTGAAGAACTCGATGCGCCAGGCGCCGGACTGCATCCTGATCGGCGAGATCCGCGACCGCGAGACGATGGCGGCCGCCCTCGCCTACGCTCAATCTGGGCACCTGGTGCTGGCCACCCTGCACGCCAACAACAGCTACAACGCGCTAAACCGTATCATCAGCTTCTATCCGATCGAGAACCGCCCTGCTCTCCTGCAGGACCTGGCGTCGAGCGTCAAGGCCATCGTCTCGCAGCGCCTGGTCAAGTCGGCCGCCGGCGGTCAGCGCCAGGCGGCGGTCGAAGTCATGCTCAATACCCGCTACATCGGCGACCTGATCGAGAAAGGCGAGATCAGCCAGATCAAGGAAGCGATGGACAAGAGCCTGTCGCCGGGCTCGCAGTCCTTCGAGACCGCCCTGTTCCGCCTGGTGCGCGAAGGGCTGGTGACGCAGGACGAGGCGCTGGCGAATGCGGATTCGGCGACCAATCTGCTCTGGCTGCTCAACAATGGGCCGGAGAGCCAGGCGCAGCAGGATGAGCAGAACAAGCCTGCGGAGACGCAGGAGGCGTCGTTTACGGAATTTACGCTGAACTCCTGAGCTCCTCGACCGAATGGCAGTCTGCGCACCCTCCGCTTGAGGATGCGCAGCCCCCTGTTTTGACGGCTGGCAACTGCCGTCACATTAAGCTCGACAACAATTGCGACTCACCGTCATCAACGGAGGGTCGTCATGGCTGTCAACAACCGAGTTCCGCCCCACCTCAGGACGCCCGGGGCTTTTTCCTGCTCCCGCAAGCACCTGCAGATTCCGGCTATTATGTTTATGGCAATCTCCTCGGGCGGCCTGCGCGAGGCGCGTACCAATATGCTCATCCGATCATGATGACCGCCATTCTGCGCGTCGCCTTGCAGTGGCAGGCACGTGACAAACGGCGCTTCGGAATTGGTGACATCAGTCTCGCAAATGGTGTTTGGACGCCGGACCATGAATCGCATCGCAGCGGTCTTGAAGTGGACATCCGGCCCTTGCGCAAGGACGGACTCGAACAACCGGTCCGCTGGTGGGAATCGCAATACGACAAGGAAGGTACGGCACAGCTGATCGATCTGTTCAGAACATTCGCGCCGGTCGTTACTGTGTTTTTCAACGACCCGGACATCGTGTTTGCAAGGAGAGCCGTTCGTCACGACGACCACTTCCACCTGAAACTGCGAGGCTGACTCATGCTGAAGCTATGTACCGCTACTTTGCTGTCCGCGGGACTGATTGGTGCGAGCGCACTTTCGCCGGCGCTTGCGGCTGAACCAATTCATGGATGGAAATCGATTCCTGGAGCAATTTATCTGATTCACGGGGGCTCGCTGGCAGATCGTCAGCCTGCCACGGTTCGCGACCGTAAGCTATCTATTGTGGTGGATGGCCCCCCAGCAAAAGAAATGTTCGATGCTATCGGTCCCGACTTGCCAGAGAGCTGCTCTGGTGAGAAAGGTGATCGCGTTCGAGACAAAAAAGGGGTTTATTGTTCGTATAGTGTCCGGGACAAGGCTAGCAAAGAAGGACCTTATCGCTGCTGGATCGGTATCGATCTGCGGACGGGCGACAGTGTTGGCACGGTGAGCTGCTAGTTCTGAATAAACACCTCAACAGGTGTCATTTCATCCAGTTCACGCTGTCGTCTTCGATGAAACAGACCGCCGGCTGGGCAAGGAACTTGGGTTCCGGCCGTCGCCGGAACGACATGCAGGGAGACCGGACTGACGAATGCGGTGGCTGCCTGCTACGTTTGGACGTCGTTCCGACGCGGGCTGGAATCCAAGTTCGCCCGCACACCCGCCCCCTCCACCGTACCGCCTCCCAAAACCATCCCTGTGTACAATCTCCCAATGCGGAGCTTGTGCTATCCTCCCGCGTTTCCAAAATTCAATCATCCTGCGCGCCCGCGCGGACGCAACGATTTACGCTCATGAAAACCACCCTCTACGGCATTCCCAACTGCGACACCGTCAAGAAAGCCCGCACCTGGCTGGCCGACAACGGCCACGACTTCAGCTTCCACGACTTCAAGAAGCAGGGCTTGAGCCGTGAACTGGTGAACGGCTGGCTGGAACAGCTCGATTGGGAAACCCTGGTCAACCGCAAGGGCATGACCTGGCGTAACCTGAGCGACGAGCGCAAGGCCCAGATCGTCGACAAGGCCAGCGCTCTTGAATTGATGCTGGAGAACCCGTCCGTGATCAAGCGCCCGGTCCTGGAAGGCGCCGGCCCGCTGAACGTCGGCTTCTCCGCCGACCAGTACCGCGCCATCTTCGGGAACGCATGATGAAAGCCTCGCGCACCCTGCTCCTCACCGAAGAGCTGATCGCCCTCGATTCGATCACCCCGCACGACAAGGGCTGCCAGCAGCGCCTGATCGAGCTGCTGGCGCCGCTGGGCTTCCGCTGCGAGACCATCGAATCGAACGGCGTGACCAACCTGTGGGCCCGCAAGGGCACCGAATCGCCCGTCTTCGTGTTCGCCGGCCACACCGACGTGGTCCCCGCCGGCCCGCTCGACCAGTGGCATTCGCAGCCTTTCGCACCGACCCGCCGCGACGGCAAGCTCTACGGCCGCGGCGCCTCGGACATGAAGACTTCGATCGCCGCCATGGTCGTTGCCTGTGAAGAATTTGTTGTCGCGCACCCAGACCACAAGGGTTCGATCGCCTTCCTGATCACCAGCGACGAGGAAGGCCCGGCCGTGGACGGCACCGTGGTCGTCTGCGAGCGCCTGGAAGAGCGCGGCGAAACGCTCGACTATTGCCTAGTCGGCGAACCGACCTCCGCCCACGTGCTGGGCGACATGATCAAGAACGGCCGCCGCGGCTCGCTGTCCGGCCACCTGGTCATCAAGGGCGTGCAGGGCCACATCGCCTACCCGCACCTGGCGCGCAACCCGATCCACCAGGCCGCGCCGGCGCTGGCGGAACTGGCCGCCGAAGTCTGGGACGAAGGCAACGAATACTACGCCCCCACCAGCTGGCAGATCTCGAATATCCAGTCCGGCACCGGCGCCACCAACGTGATTCCGGGCCACATGACCCTGGACTTCAACTTCCGCTTCTCCACCGCCAGCACCGCCGACGGCCTGGAAGCGCGCGTGCACGCCATCCTCGACCGCCACGGCCTGGACTACGACCTGGAATGGACCCTGTCCGGCCAGCCTTTCCTGACCCCGAAAGGCACCCTGTCGGACACGCTGTGCGACGCGATCCGCGACGAACTGGGCGTGCAGACCGAATTGTCGACCACCGGCGGCACCTCGGACGGGCGCTTCATCGCCCGGATCTGCCCCCAGGTGATAGAATTCGGCCCACCGAACGCCAGCATTCACAAGATCGACGAGCACATCGAAATGCGCTACATCGATCCCCTGAAGAACATCTACCGCCGTACGCTGGAACGCCTGCTGGCTGCCTGAGCCCACCAACACGAGAACAAGGCCATGACTACGACCTCCTTCAGCACGCCGCGCGACCTGCTGCGCTATGCCGTCACCCGCTTCAACGGCGCCAAGCTGTTCTTCGGCCACGGCAGCGCCGAGGCCCTCGACGAAGCCGCCTACCTGATCCTGCACACCCTCAAGCTCCCGCTCGACAAGCTGGAGCCCTTCCTGGACGCCAAGCTGCTCCAGGAAGAAGTGCTGCAGGTGCTGTCCGTGATCGAGCGCCGCGTCACCGAGCGTGTGCCGGCCGCCTACATCACCAAGGAAGCCTGGCTGGGCAGCTATAACTTCTACGTCGACGAGCGCGTGCTGGTGCCGCGCTCCTTCATCGCCGAACTGATTCCGCAGCAGTTCAGCCCCTGGATCGTCGATCCGGACGGCGTCGAGAACGTGCTGGAACTGTGCACGGGCAGCGGCTGCCTGGCGATCATGATGGCCGACGCCTTCCCGAATTCGGTCGTGGACGCGGTCGACATCTCGAAGGATGCGCTGGCCGTGGCCGAGCACAACATCCGCGAGTACAAGCTGGAAGGCCGCGTCAACCCGATCGAATCGGACCTGTACGAGAACGTGCCCTTCAAGAAGTACGACGTCATCGTCACCAACCCGCCCTACGTGAATTCGGACTCGATGCGCAAGCTGCCGCCGGAATACCTGCGCGAGCCGCAGATCGCGCTGGCGGGCGGCGAAGACGGCATGGACCTGGTGCGCAAGATCGTCTCCGGCGCGGCAGAGCGCCTGACCCCGGAAGGATTCCTGATCGTCGAAATCGGCAACGAGCGCGAATACGCCGAAGCCGCCTTCGGCGACCTGGGCCTGACCTGGCTGACCACCAGCACCGGCGACGACGCCGTGTTCCTCCTGACCGCCGAACAGCTGCAGAACGCACAGTAATCATCTCCTCCGCGCGCCGTCCCGCGGCGCGCGTCCACCGCTTCTTCGCTCACTGCTTCCTCCCGTACCGTCATGATCCGATTCCAGAATGTCAGCCTGATGCGCGGCACCAAGCCGCTGCTCGAGGACGCCGACCTGACCCTCAACCCCGGCGACAAGATCGGCTTGATCGGCGCCAACGGCGCCGGCAAATCGAGCCTGTTCGCCATGCTGCGCGGCGAGCTGCATCCGGACCAGGGCGCGATCGACTTCCCGGCCAAGTGGCGCATGGCCTACGTGGCCCAGGAGACCCCGGCGCTCGACCGCCCGGCGCTGGAATACGCGATCGACGGCGACGTCAACCTGCGCCGTTTGCAGGCCGAACTCGAAGAGCTGGAGGCCCATCCGGACCTCGACACCCACGGCATGCGCCTGGGCGAGATCCACGGCGCGCTGGCCGACGCCGACGCCTACACGGTGCAGTCGCGCGCCGAGCAGCTGCTGATCGGCCTGGGCTTCTCGCTGGAGCAGATGCAGCAGCCGGTGGCCAGCTTCTCGGGCGGCTGGCGCATGCGCCTGAACCTGGCGCAGGCCCTGATGTGCCCTTCCGACCTGCTGCTGCTGGACGAACCGACCAACCACCTGGACCTGGACGCCATCATCTGGCTCGAGGACTGGCTCAAGCGCTATCCCGGCACCCTGATCATCATCTCGCACGACCGCGATTTCCTCGACGAGATCGTGAACGTGATCGTGCACATCGACGAGCGCAAGCTGAAGCGCTATGGCGGCAACTATTCGAGCTTCGAGCGCCAGCGCGCCGCCCACCTGGTGCTGGCCGCCGCCGCCTACGAGAAGCAGCAGCGCACCCGCGCGCACCTGCAATCCTTCGTGGACCGCTTCAAGGCCAAGGCCACCAAGGCGCGCCAGGCCCAGAGCCGCATGAAGGCGCTGGCCAAGATGGAAGAACTGGCCCCGCTGCGCGCCGCCGCGGAGTTCTCCTTCGAATTCCGCGAGCCGCTGTCGGCCCCCAATCCGCTGCTGGTGATGGAAGACGTGGACGCCGGCTATCCCATCCTCGACGCCCACGGCGACCGGGTGGACGGCAAGACCATCGTGCACCGCGTGAACTTCTCGCTGCAGATCGGCCAGCGCATCGGCCTGCTGGGCGTGAACGGCGCCGGTAAATCCACCCTGGTGAAGACCATCGCCGGCGAGCTGGCGCCCCTGAACGGCACCGCCACGCTCGGCAAGGGCCTGTCGATCGGCTACTTCGCCCAGCACCAGGTGGAAATGCTGCGCCACGACGAATCGCCCCTGTGGCACCTGATGAAGATCGCGCCGAATGTGCGCGAGCAGGAGCTGCGCAACTTCCTGGGCAGCTTCAACTTCCCGGGCGACATGGTGACCAGCAAGATCGCGCCCTTCTCGGGCGGCGAAAAGGCGCGCCTGGCGCTGGCCCTGATCGTGTGGCAGCGCCCCAACCTGCTGCTGCTGGACGAACCGACCAACCACCTGGATCTGGAAACCCGCGAGGCGCTGACCATGGCGCTGGCGCAGTTCGAGGGCACCCTGGTGCTGGTCTCCCACGACCGCCACCTGCTGCGCGCCACCACCGAAGAGTTCATCATCGTCGCCGACGGCAAGCTGCAGCCCTTTGACGGCGACCTGGACGACTACAAGGAATGGCTGTTCCAGACCAAGCTGGGAAAAGGTACCGACACCTTGCCGGCGCCGAGCCAGGCCAAAGCCGCTGCGGCCGCATCGGCGCCTGCCGCCGCGCCGGCCGACCGCAAGGAGCAGAAGCGCCTCGAAGCCGGGGAGCGCCAGCGCCTGGCCGCCCTGCGCAAGCCGATCGAGAACCGCATCAAGCGGCTGGAAGAACAGATGGCGAAGCTGAATGCGAAGAAGGCGGAAATCGACGCCCAGCTGCTCGATCCGGTGATTTACGAGGCGGAGAACAAGGACAAGCTCAAGACCCTGGTGGCGGACCAGGCGTTTGCGACGCGCGACCTGGAGCAGCTGGAGATGGAATGGCTGGAGCTGCAGGAACAGCTTGAAGGATTGGCAGCCTAAACACACCGTCGTTCCGGCCGAGGGGGACGCCGAGTCCCGGAACGACGTGGTGAGGAGACCGATTAAACTTTACTTGCTTGGGCACTCCTCAACCAATCCCTCCCACGCGCATCCATCGCCGCCGCGATCACCTCCGGCGGCAAGCTATACACCGTCGCCCAAGTCGCCCTTCCATCCACCGCATTCGACGGAAAACTGGTCGTCTCGATCGGCCAGTTGTACTTGCGCTTGAGCGCCCTGACGATCGCCGCCAGGGTCACGCGCCCGCGCAGCGGCTCGGCGCCCGCCTGGTCGGCATTGGACAGCAGCACCGCCAGCACGGCGCCGCGCGCGGTTCGGGGACCGGGAAAGATGGGAGACTTTTTGGGCATGCCGACATTCTAGCCGCTGCGTACGCTACCGGTAGCGCGCGATACGCCGCAATGCCTCGATACGCTGGCGCAGCAAGTGCGCGTGGATGGCGTGGATATCCGAGCCACTCGAGCGCTGCGCGCCGAACGCCAGGAAAGCATTCCGGTAGGCGATCCAGCGGCGCTCGGCTTCGCGCACGTCCGCACGGCTGATGGTCGATTCGCCAATCCGCTCCGGCTGCTCCGCCTGCGACGAGGGCAGCGCCATGACTTCCCCGTAGACCCGGTTCAGTTCACGGTCCAGTTGCGCCACCTGCTCCGCCGACGATGGCGGCAGCTTGCCCGCGGCGGCATCCAGCGCCGCCTGCATGAATTGCTCGCGCAGCCTGCCGTGGCGCGCAATGGCGAGACCCGGCGCCGCGGTGCCTTGCATGTCGGTTTCGGCGGAGCCGGCGCCGGCATAGCGCTCGGCGGCTGTCCGCAGCGCTTCGAACCGGTCGCGCGCAGCCTTGGGAAGCTGGCGCACCATTTGCGCCAGGCGGGCATCGCGCACGCGGCCGGCCTGCGTTTCGCGGATGTCCGCGCAGATCGTCCCCATGTGGCCGCTGGTGATATCGTCGCACTGGTCGAATACCGGGCTGCCGGGCCGCATGGACGCCAGATGGGCGATGCGCGCTTCCATCTCGGCCTTGGCGGAAAAATCGAGGCTGCAAGCGTAATGCATGGCGACGTCGAGGTCGCGCTCCACGCCAAAGCCATTCGCATACAGCATCATCAGGACCGGCCTGTCGCCACTGGCCAGCGCGCACTCGCGTACCGCCTGCCACTGCGCCGCCGAGGCCCTGGCCTGGCTGCGCGCGTCGTAATACAAGCCACTGGCCTCGCACTGCGCCGCACCAGCCGCCCTCGCGCCCGCATCGGTCGCGCCACGATGCTCGACGCGCTTGCATTGCCGGTACCACGCCTCGTCCTCGGAGAACGGCACGCCGAACGTGGCGGTATTCGGATACGGGGTCTCGGCCTGGCCGAGGGCCGGCAAGGACAGCAGGGAGAGGACGAGCGGAAGGAGAACGAGCGGGCCGGAGCGGAACATGCGTGGCATCCATAGGGAATCAAGGGTGCCGCCAGCTTAACGCTAATCCGCCCCCAAAAATCCTCGCTTGTTCACACCTTGGCCAAATGTCCGTCAGGCAGCCCGCTTCGGCTGCTTCGGCGTCAGCGACATGAGCCGGTCGATATCCACCAGCACCAGCCGCCGCTCCTGCAGCACCCCCATCCCGATCAGGTAATCGGCATGATGCGCCCCCGGCAGCGGCACGATCTGCGACGGCGCCAGCTGCACCACCTCCTTGACCTGCTCCACCACCAGCCCCGCCAGGCAGGATGCCAGGCGCACGATCATGACGTCGGTATCGGGATGCGGCGCTCCCACGCCCGGCGCGAGGGCCGCTCGCAGGTCCACCACCGGCAGGATCACGCCGCGCGAGAGCGCGACGCCGCCGATAATCTCGCCGTCGGCGGCAAAGCGCTCGAGCGACTTGAGCGGCTTGAGCTCCTGGACCTTGGCGCAATCGAGCCCATACTCGAGGCCACCCAAGGTGAAACTCAGGAATTCCTGCGGCGTCACAGAGGTATGTGCATACATGGCGGTCCTTTCGGCGATTCTTGAAGCGACCTCCATGCTAAGGCCGCACCGCCCTTGACCCGTTGACTGCAGTCAAGTGTTCCCGTCGCTATGCGCTGGCTTCGGCTGCCGTATGGTCCCAGCGGTACTCGCCGCTCGAACCGGCGAACAGGATCTCGGCGCCGACCGACTCGCGCAGGCGCGCCTTGACGTCGCGCGCCGGCAGGTCGTGCACGCTGCCCGCGTCGGGTTCATAGGGCAGCGCACGCACCTGCACGTCGCCGTCCAGCTGCCCCACGGCGACGCTGGAGGCGCCCGCACGCGCGCTGCGCTGGGCTTCCAGCTGGGCCAGGATCGCCATGCCGCCCTGCTGCTCGGCCTCAAGCGACTTGAGTTCCTGCGTCAGCTTGCCCAGCTCGCGCAGCGCCGGCAGCACGGCTTGCGACAGCCGGGCGAACTGCGTCTGCTGGTCGGCGGTGAGCACCAGTTCGCCCTTGCGGATGCGCGGCGCCAGCTGCAGGTACTTGCGCATGTCGGCGCGCGCGCCGAGTGCCTCGATCTCGGCGCGCCGGCGGCTCGCAAGTTCGCCGAACTCCCCGACGCGCTCGCGGATCTGGGCCATGGCGTCGGTGAAGCGGCTGCAGTCGGGCCGCAGCACGAACACCAGCATCTCGTTCTGGCGGCGCGGACCGGCGCGTCCGATCGTCACCTTGAGGCCGCCGATGGCGCTGCCCTCGGCGACTTCCACCTCGACTTCCTCGGCCAGGATCTCGCAATTGATCGCCTGTTCCACCACCACCCGCGTGCCGGAGATGATGCAGTTCTCGGCGCGCGTCATGCGCACTTCGCCGTTCGCGGTCTGGATCACGGCGCGCGAGGCCACGCCCTGCACCGTGATCGAGCCGCCCGCGTTGCGCGCGCTGCCGCCCACCAGGTTGCGGTTCAGGACAATCGCGCCGCCGCGCGAGACCACATGCCCGAACACGTCGGCGTGCACGGTGATGCCCTCGCCCTCCAGGATGCGCTGCTCCTGCACCTCGCCGAATTCCTCGTAGTCGCCCGTCAGGTTCAGGTTGCCCGTGGTCTTGGCGCTGACGCCGTCGTGGCTGACGATCTTGTCGTCCACCGCGATGCGGCTGGTCTTGGGATCGACATTCAGGAAGCCGTCCTGCTGCGCCACCAGGAATTCGCCGTCAAGCATTTGCTCGACTTTGGTGCCCGGTCCCGCATAGGCGCCGAGCTCGAGGTCCTTGGGCAGGTCCGGCGCCAGCGGAATGCCGGACAGGTCGAAGCCCGGCTCGCCCGCTTCGCGCGGCAGCTTTTGCAGCAGGCGCTCGCCCTGGCGGATCTGCGGGAAGCGGTTCTGGAAGCTCATCAGGTCGAGCTTGCCGTTGGCGAGCTGGCGCGGCGCGTCGCTGCGGTGCAGGTCGCTGGACACCTCGACCACGCGCGCATCGATGCCGGGACGCGGATCGAGACGGCGCGCCACCGCGATGCGGCCGGCCGCGCCGGTGTCGATGGCCTCGGCGATCGCGTCGGCGTCGATGCCGAAGCGGATACCCTTCATCCACATGTCGGCGATGAATTCGTCCACGCTCAGCCGGGTCGGCGCCTCCTTGCCCTCTTCGTCCGGCAGGAACACCGGCTCGAAGTAATAGCCGGCTTCGCCGTCCGAGATCTTGACGGCCCGGTACAGGGCGCGGCGCACCGGGTCGAAGGGCACGATGTCGTCGGCGATCCGGACCAGCGCCCGCCCCTGCGCATCGCGCGGCAGCTCGGGACCGTGGCCGTACAAGGCCTTGATCAGGACCGGATAATCGAGCCCGAGGAAGTAGTTGTTGGCGAGCAGGATGCCGTCGATCGCGGCCACCAGGGTCGTGCCCAGGACTTGGGGATCGGCATAGACGCCGTCGGCACGTTTGGCGATGCAGTGTTCCGGTCCGGTTCCCGCAAAACGGGGTGCGGGCGCAGCGGCAGGCGCAGCAAGGTGTGCGGCGGGATCGGTCACGTTCACGCTCCAGTCAACTCAGGGAAGCCGGCATCGGTATCGACGCCAAGGTAAAGCGACGGCTAGCGTAACACGTTGTGCATAATAAATAAATATATAGCAACTAACTTTCTGTAAAGAAATTTTGGAATGAAACCGGCCGGGCGATAGCGTAAACGACAACGGCGCCCGAAGGCGCCGTATCGGTCACGGAAGCGTTGCTACGTTCAACGGCGCTGGGCGTTGGGGTAGAGGTCCTTGCGCGCCTCGTTGATCTGGCGGCGCAGGTCGCTGCGCTCGTCCGGCGTCATGCGGCGCTCGCCGCGCGGCTCGCGCTGTTCGCGGTCCATCTGCATCTGGCGGCGCTGCTGGTCTTCGAAGGCGCGCTGGCGTGCTTCGTCGTAGGCGCGCTGGCGGTCGTCGAAGCCGCGCAGATCCTGTCCCTGCATCTGGAAACGCTCGCGGTACTGCTGGGCTTCCTGGCGCTGGGCGCCGCGGTCGTAGCTCTGGGCCAGCGCACCGGCGCCGACACCAGCCAGCACACAGGCGAGCACACCGTGGCGCACGAGCCGGACCAGACGGCCTTTGCCGCCGGCTACTGCTTGGGTCTTGTTGAGCGCTTCTTTCATGGGTGTTCCTCTTCCGTGATGCCTTATAAACAGATAAGCTGTGATGACCACTTGCCGCCAGTGTAGGTGCATACCGTCCGAGGTGTAAGCCTGATTGGGTAAAGTTTGTAACACATTGTAATGGATGAGGCATGTTGTCGAAATGCCTAGGCATAAGACGTTACCATAGCGACATTCTCCTGACAAATTTGGAAGCCAAATGAGTGCATCGACTTCGAATACCGGAAACAGCGCGGCCCCGGGCGCGCAAGGCGGCCATTCCGCGAAGATCATGGTCGTCGACGACGACGTGCGCCTGCGCGACCTGCTGCGCCGCTACCTGACCGAACAGGGATTCCAGGTGGTCACGGCGGAGAGCGCGCCGGCCATGAACAAGCTGTGGCTGCGCGAGCGCTACGACCTGCTGGTCCTGGACCTGATGCTGCCGGGCGAGGACGGCCTGTCGATCTGCCGCCGCCTGCGCGGCGCGGGCGACCAGACCCCGATCATCATGCTGACCGCCAAGGGCGAGGACGTGGACCGCATCGTCGGCCTGGAGATGGGCGCGGACGACTACCTGCCCAAGCCCTTCAATCCGCGCGAACTGGTGGCCCGCATCGGCGCGGTCCTGCGCCGCAAGGGCCCGGACGAGATCCCGGGCGCGCCGAGCGAGACTCCGCAGACCTTCGAGTTCGGCGACTTCGTGCTCGACCTGGGCACCCGCACCCTCAAGAAGAACGGCGAGACCGTGCCGCTGACCACCGGCGAATTCTCGGTGCTCAAGGTGTTCGCGCGCCATGCGCGCCAGCCGCTGTCGCGTGAGAAGCTGATGGAACTGGCGCGCGGCCGCGAATACGAAGTCTTCGACCGCTCGCTCGACGTGCAGATCTCGCGTCTGCGCAAGCTGATCGAGCCTGATCCTTCGAGCCCGCTGTACATCCAGACCGTGTGGGGCCTGGGTTACGTGTTCATTCCGGAAGGGCAGCCGCGCTAGTGTTCGCACCATTCTCGGCGGCGCGCCGGGCGGCGCGCTTCGCCTGGTACAAGAGCGGCCTGTTCTGGCGGACCTTCTTCCTGCTGTCGGTGCTCACGGCCCTGTCGATGGGCTCGTGGATCGGCATGCTCAACGTCTACCAGCGCGGCCCGCAGGTGGAGCAGACCGCCGAGCTGGTGGTGTCGGTGGTGACCATCACCAAGGCCGCCCTCACCCACTCTGCGCCGGACCTGCGCCGCGAGCTGCTGTTCGAGCTGGTCTCGAACGAAGGCATCCGCATCTTCACGCTCGAGGACAGCGACGTGGTCGAGCCGCCGCCCAGCAATCCCCTGATGCCCGAGATCGCCGCCAAGGTGCGCGAGAAGCTGGGCAAGGACACCCGCTTTTCGAGCCGCGTGAACGGCGTGGCGGGCTTCTGGATCAGCTTTACCATCGAGGACGACAAGTACTGGCTGATGCTGGAGCGCGAGCGCCTGGCCGGCCTGACCCGCGTGCAGTGGCTGGGCTGGGCGACCCTGGTCGGCCTGCTGTCGCTGGTGGGCGCGGCCCTGATCTCCAGCCTGGTGAACCTGCCGCTGGCGCGCCTGACGGCGGCCGCGCGCGCCATCGCCAAGGGCGAGCATCCCACCCCGCTGCCCGAGAAAGGCTCGCAGGAGATCATCGAGGCCAACCGCAGCTTCAACCAGATGGTCGAGGACCTGGCCCAGGTCGAAAAGGACCGCGCCGTGATCCTGGCCGGCATCTCGCACGACCTGCGCACCCCGCTGGCGCGCATGCAGCTCGAGGTCGAGATGGCCAACCTGTCGCAGGACGCGCGCGAAGGCATGCAGTCGGACATCAACCAGATGGACGCCATCATCGGCCAGTTCCTCGACTACGCCAAGCCGACCGACGCCTCCACCTTCGTGTCCGTGAACCTGTCGGAGATGCTGGCCGACGTGGGCCGCGAGGCGGCGCGCATCCGCGACCTGCGCGTGAAGACCGACCTGATGCCGGGCGTGCACGTGCTGGGCAACGCGACCGACCTGCGGCGCGTGGTCAACAACATCATCGAGAACGCGCGCCGCTACGGCAAGACGCCGGGCGCGGACTACACCGAGATCACGATCCTGCTGCGCGTGAAATCGACCGCCCATGGCCGCTGCGCGGTAGTCGACATCTGCGACCACGGCGTGGGCGTGCCGGAAGACCAGATCGCGCAGCTGCTCAAGCCCTTCACCCGTCTCGACACCGCGCGCGGCCAGGCCAACGGCGCCGGCCTGGGACTGGCCATCGTCGAACGCGTGCTGACCCGCCACAACGCCCAGCTGACGGTGCGCAACCGCGACGAAGGCGGCCTGCTGCTGCAGATCGGACTGCCGCTGGCGGGCTGACCATGACTATCCGATCCGACGCCCAGGTGCTGGATGCGTGGTCGCACAATGCCGATCCCTGGGTCGGCGCGGTGCGCGGCGGCGAGATCGCCTCGCGCGTGCTGGTGACCAATGCGGCCATCGTGGACACGGTACGGGCGCGCCGGCCGCGGTCCGGCGTCGACCTGGGCTGCGGCGAAGGCTGGCTGGTGCGGGCGCTGCCGGAAGTCGAGATGGTGGGCGTAGATGCGATTCCCGGACTGGTCGAGTCGGCGCGCGAAGCCGGCGGCGGGGAGTTCCGGGTGATGTCCTACGAGGAGATCGCGCAGGGGCGGCTGGCGCTAGCGGCCGATGTGGCGGTCTGCAATTTCTCGCTGATCGGGAAAGAAGCCGTCGAGGGCTTGTTCCGGGCGGCGCCGAGCTATCTGCGCAAGGGCGGCGCGCTGATCGTGCAAACGCTGCATCCGCTGGCGGCCTGCGGGGAGCAGCCGTATGTGGATGGCTGGCGCGAGGGGAGCTGGGCGGGGTTCAGCAGTGAATTCAAGGATGCGCCGCCGTGGTACTTCAGGACGGTGGGCAGTTGGGTGACTTTATTCGCCGCTCACGGATTGCGGATCGTCGAGATGCGCGAGCCGGTGCATCCGGAGAGTGGAAAGCCTGTGTCGCTGATTTTGGTGGGTGAGCTCGAAGGCTGACGGCTACTCACGCAAAACTTGGGTCCCGGCCTGCGCCGGGACCCAAGTTCGCACCGCCGCCACCTGCTCAAGCAATCAACCCAGCAAACCTCGCCAAATCAATATTCCCCCCACTAACCAGAATCCCGACCCGCTTCCCTTTCAAGCTCTCCTTCATCCGCCGCGCCGCCGCGAACCCCAGGCACCCGGTCGGCTCCACCACGATCTTCATGCGCTCCGCGAAGAAGCGCATGCACTGTACCAGCTCATCATCCGACACCGTCAGGATGTCATCCACATCCCGCTGGATGATCGGGAAGGTGAGCTTGCCCAGGTGCTGGGTCTGCGCCCCATCCGCAATGGTCTTGGGCGTATCGATATGCACGATCTCCCCCGAGCGGAAGGATTGCTGCCCATCGTTCCCCGCCTCCGGCTCGACGCCGTACAGATCGCAGTTCGGCGCCAGCGCGCGCGTGGCCAGGGCCGAGCCGGACAGCAAGCCGCCGCCGCCCAGGCACACGAAAAAGGCGTCCAGCGGCCCCGTCTCCTCGAACAGCTCCTTGGCCGCCGTGCCCTGCCCCGCGATCACGTCGGCGTGGTCGTAGGGCGGCACCAGGGTCAGGCCATGCTTCTCGGCCAGCTCGCGCCCGATCTGCTCGCGGTCCTCGGTATAGCGGTCGTAGAACACGACATTGCCGCCATAACCCTTGGTGGCCGCGACCTTGGCCGCCGGTGCGTCATGCGGCATCACGATGGTGGCCGGCATGCCCAGCAGGCGTGCGGACAAGGCCACCGCCTGCGCGTGGTTGCCCGAGGAGAATGCGACCACGCCGGCCTTGCGCTGCTCGGGGCTGAAGCGCGACAGCGCGTTGTAGGCGCCGCGGAACTTGAAGGCGCCCATGCGCTGCATGTTCTCGCACTTGAAATACACCTGGGCGCCGAACTCCTCGTTGACGGTGCGCGAGGTCAGCACCGGCGTGAGGTTGGCGGCCCCGGCAATGCGGCCGGCGGCCTGGACGACATCATCGTAAGTGGGGAGCGAAAACAGATTCATGGAAGCATCCTTGTCAGAGGGGTCGCCCTGCATTGTAGCGAAGCACTTGGCGCTTGTAAAAAAGCAAACCGCGCACACGGTGAGTCAACGAACAGAAGCAGCCGGGACCGGCGCGCAGAATCAAGGCTCACAAGAAGGAGCCGACCATGAAGCGTTTTCTGTGCCAACTCAGCCTGATCGCCGCGGCCGCGGCATCCGCACCCGCGGCCTTCGCTGGAGCCGAGATCGTCAAGTGCATCGACAGCACCGGCCACGTGACTCTCACCGACCAGCCTTGCGGCGAAGGCACGACCACGGTACGGATGGCGAAGATGCCGGCTGCCGAGGGCGACGCGACCGTCCAGCCCTACCCGCTCACCGTCGAGCGCGCCAGCGTGCCGCCGCCGCGCCCTGCCGTGCGCAAGGCGCCGCAGCGCGACAAGGCGAAGCCGATGCAGCGTGATGTTGCCACCTTGAAGGAGGCGCGTGCGCAGTTCTTGCTGATGGATAGCAGCATCAAGTCGACGGTGGTTGCGCTACATTGATGTAATCGGGCAGTCCCGCTGCCCCGATACGTCGTTCCGGCGGAGGCCGGAACCCAAGTTTGCACGCGCTACCGCTGCGCCACGAACTTGACCCCCGGCCGAGGGGGACGCCGAGTCCCGGGGCGACGGTCTTGCGGTTAGCGGCTAGTGCAGCCGCGTCACGCTCGCCAGATGCGGCACCGCCGGCGCCGCCAGTTCGCGCAGCAGTTCCAGCAAATCCTCATCCTTGATGAAGCTGGCCGACGACCTGGCCTCCAGAATACGCTCCGGCGGCTGCGAACGCGCCACCACCCAGCCCTGGACGTAATCGACGCCGATCTCGTGCAGGGTCTGCACCGTGGCCGCATCCTCGGCCCACTCGGCAATCGTCTTCATGCCCAGGTTCACCGCCAGGCTCACGATCGCCTCGACGATGGCCACGTTGGCCGGGTGCGCGTTGATGTTGACGATGAAGTTGCCGTCGATCTTGAGCACATCGGCCGGCAGTTCCTTCAGGTAGGAGAACGAGGTGTAGCCCGCGCCGAAGTCGTCCAGCGCCACCTTGACGCCGAAGTTGCGCGCCTGGTCGATGAAGCGGCGCGTGTTGTCCAGGTCGTGCAGGGCCACGCTTTCCGTGATCTCCAGGCACAGGCGGCTCGCCACGTGCACATAGCGGCCCAGGATGTCGAAGGTGTCCTGGACGAAACGCTCGTCGTTGAGCGAGGCGCCCGACAAGTTCATGCAGACGAAGCGCGTGTTGCACAGCTGGTCGGCATGCTCGGCGATCCAGGCCAGGGTGGTCGACAGCACCCAGCGGTCGATGACGCTGGCGCGTCCGCTCTTCTCGGCCGCGGCGATCACCGGGCCGGCCGGCACCACGCGGCCGTCCGACTCGCGCATGCGCAGCAGCACTTCGAAATTCAGCGACTCTTCCGGGTGCTTGAGCGACATGATCGGCTGCATTTCCAGCAGCAGGTTGTCGGTCGCGTTCGGACCCGACAGGCGCGCCACCAGGTCGAGCTCGGCGGCGCGCTGGCGGAAGGCGTCGGCCCCGCGCTCGTACACCACCAGGCCGTCGCCGGCGCCGGTCTTGGCTTCGCGGCAGGCGCGGTCCGCGGTCGAGACCGCATCCTTCATGGCCATGTCCGGCACCACTTCGATCAGGCCGACCGAACCGCGCACATGGAAAGCCTTGTCGCCCACCCGGTAGGGCGTGTTGCCCAGGCGATCGACGATGCCGCGGCAGATGATGGATGCGAGCGGGATCGCCGTCTCCGGCATCACGATCACGAATTCGTCGCCGCCCACGCGGCCGATCTGCTGGCCGCCGGCCAGCATGGTGCCGATGCGCTCGCACACCTGGCGCAGCACTTCGTCGCCGGCGGCGTGGCCGAACAGGTCGTTGATCAGCTTGAAGCGGTCGAGGTCGACGTAGGCCAGCGCCATCGGGCGGCCCACGGCCAGGCTGGCGGCGGCGGCCACGAATTCCTTTTCGAGGCCGCGCCGGTTGTAGACCTTGGTCAGCGGATCGTTGTCGGCCATGAAGCGCAGCTGCTCGGTGGCCTTGTGCTTTTCGGTCGTGTCCTGCAGCACGCCTTCGATGCGCGAGCGCGCCAGGGTGGCGCTGACCAGGAAGCGCTGGCTGCCGTCGCGGCTGGTGAGTTCCATCTCGGCCTCGGCCTTGGCATGCACCTGCTCGTGCAGCTCGGTCCAGCTGCTTTCGGTAAAGAACTGGCGCCAGGCGGTACGCCCGGCCACGAAGGCGTGGATGCCGAGCATCTTCTGCAGCGCCGGGTTGACGCTCAGGAAGTGGCCGTACATGTCGAGCGTGAACAAGCCCACCGGCATTGCCTTGTAGGCATGCTCCAGCTCTTCCTGGGCTTCCTGGCGCTTTTCGGTTTCGCTGCGCATCTGCTCCGCCACCGCCAGCGCGGCCAGCAGGCTGGAGGCCAGGGCGGCGGTGACGCTGTTGATGATGCCCAGCAGCTCGCGCAGGCCCAGGGCCGCGGCGGCGACTTCCGCCATCGAGGCCAGGAAGGTCAGCGCGAACGAGGCCGCGAACCAGGCGGCGACGCGGTTGCGCGACTCGACGATGATCTTGAACAGGCCAATCGTCATCATGGCGAAGCAGCACACCACGATCACCCACATCAGCGGCAGGTACATGCGGTAAGGCAGCAGGATGGCGGCGGCCAGCATCGGCATGCACAGCCATTGCATGACGCGCATCGGCAGCACATAGCGCATCTCGGCCAGGTGGTCCTTCAGCAGCGCCTGGTACAGGGTGAGCGTGGCGATGCCGTACAGGGTGATGGTCACCGAGCGGCTGCGCAGCAGCCAGTCGGAAGGGATGGTCTGGCCCAGCCACTGGATGTCCCAGCCGGCCGACAGCGCGCCGACGCGCAGGTTCAGGATCAGCCAGCCGGCGAACAGCACGTACAGCGGCTGGCGGTTGATCAGGGCGGTGATCAGGACGAACAGCGCCAGCACGATCATGCCGCCGTCGAGCAGGCCCGACTTGCGATGGTATTGCTCGACCGATTTGTCGAACTGCTCGGCCGGCCATTGCAGGACCGACAGGCGGGCCGGGCCGGACAGACCGGAACGGCACAGCAGCTGGCGCGGCAGCGGGCTGGCGCGCAGCACGAAGCCGGCCTTGGCCGCCTCGACGGCGCCGGCGGCGCCGGCACGGGAGGCGCTGCCCAGCGGCGCCAGGGTGGCGCCGTCCCAGCAGGCGACGTCGAGCGAGTGGCGCGAAGGGAATTCGATCACTTGTTCGCCGCTGCGCGGCATCGGTTCGAAGGCGAACCAGACCGGCGCTTCGGACAAGTGGGTTTCGTGGGTATTGATCAGCGGTTGCGGCGCGGTGCGGGCCAGGGCCTCGGCCGGCGTGAGCTGCCGCGTGTCGTCCTGCACGCTCACGTGCATCGCCAGCGGCACTTCGCCGGCGACACGGTACTCGTCATGGAAGAAGATCAGCGCGATCAGCGAAACGATGCCGATGCCGATCGGGATCAGGTAGTACCCGAACAGCTTTAACACCAGCTCCACGGCCGCGTGCGCGGCCGCCGGCAGAGAAGTACGGAGCTTGGGTGTGGAATTGGGCATAAGCGGTATCAGTGCGAACAAATCGCCACCGCGTCGCCGCGGCGGCTCAAGGCGCAAGGATACAGCGTAAATTTGATGCCGTCATGCAATAAATACCCTGACGGGGTCTAATTACCTCATGCGACTGCCAATTCACAACGTTCGGACGGGCGTTCAGTATCAAAGCGGCCAGGCAGGGCCAGGGCCGGCGGCGGCGCGCTCGGTCCGATGTCGATGTCCGGATGATGGGTGTTGAAGAAGAAATTCAACATCGGATGGCGCGCCTGGGTCCAGCGTTCTTCGAAGGTCGCGATCTCGAAGGCCATGATGCGATGCGGGATATTGCCGACGTGGCGCAGCGGGACCGGACCCTGCTCCGGGAACACATCGATGAACATCATTTGCTCGTATTGGCGATCCACCGGCGGGCGGCCGGTTGCGACCGAATAGTCAATCGCGTTGTCTTCGCAATACATGAAGCAGGCCTTGATCAGTGCAATCTTGACCATGCGGCCGACCCGGCCTTCGTCGATGCCGAGGCGGGTCGCCTCGACCAGGCGCTTGCCTTGCAGCCAGTCGGGCAGGACGATCGATTCCTCGACGCCCAGCGGACGGTAGAGATTGGTGCGGATGCGGGTGCTGCCGAGCGGAGAACCGTCGAGCTTGGACTCGGCCAGCAGCACGATGGTGTCGTCCTCGTAATCGGCCGCCTCCGGCTCGGCCAGGGTGCGGGCGAAGTCCGGAACGTGGCGCGCATAGGCGGCGTGGCGGATCTGCACCGCCTTGAGCAGGTCCGCCTCGGTCTCCACGCGGCGGACGGTGAACGGCAGGCGTTCGATGATGCGTCCCGCAGCCGCTTCGCGCGCGGTGCGTGCACGGGAGGCTTTCGGTGGGTTGAAGACGGCTGCAGGGAACAGCTCCATGACGGTACTCCTAATTGATTAAATGAAACAAAACTTGTCTGGTTCAAATTATCAATCCGGCATACATTAATCTAACTGCTGAGCAGGCGTGCTTTTATCCCCCTATTTGATTTAACGCAAAACTTCTGTGCGCCACCTAACATAGCTACATCATTCGCGCCGAGCCGGACACGCGGATCGACCCGCCCTGCTCCGGACCGAACTCTGCTCGCAGGCGCGAGCGCATGCCCATGTCCTCGCCTTGCACGACATCGATGCGCCCGCCGTGTGGCCAGCCCAGGTCGCGCAGATAGCCGGCCAGCGCGGCCGTGCCGGCGCCGGTGGCGGCGTCTTCGTACACGCCGCCCGACGCGAAAGGATTACGTGCGTGGAACAGCTGCGCGGTTTCCGCCCAGGCCAGCACCACGGTCACCAGGCCGTGTTCGAGCATGAAGGCGCGGCCGGCCTGCAGGTCGTAGGCCATGGCCGCCAGGCGCGCACGGCTGTTCAGGGCCAGCACCAGGTGATCGGCCCCGCCGTGCGCCAGCGCGGGAGGAAGGCGCGGATCGAGATCGGCCCGCGAGTAGCCGAACAGGGCCAGGGCCTGCTCCAGCATCGCCTCTGGCGCCGGACGCGAACGCGTGGGCGGCGATTGCAGGGCTGCGAACATGCGCCCACCCTCGCCCTCGCCCTCGCCCCTGGCTTCGCAATGCCCCTCGACCGTGATCGCGGCCGCATTCAGCTGCAGCGCGAAGCGGCCGTCGCCGCCCTGGCGCGCCAGGGCCGCGCCCAGCGCGATGGTGGCGTGGCCGCAGAACGGCACTTCGGACTCGGGCGAAAAATAGCGCACGCGCCAGCCCTCGCCTTCGCGCGCGGCGAAGGCGGTTTCCGAGAAGCCCACTGCATGGGCCAGGGCCTGCATCTCGGCAGCCGGAGGCAGCGACGCGCCGATCCAGACACCGGCCGGGTTGCCGCCCTGGCCGGCATCGTCGAAAGCGGCGATACGCAGCACCTGCTCGAGCTGCGGATGGAGATTCGCGTTCATGGACAGTCCCTCTAGTGGTGAGAAACCGCCATGATAGCGGGGCCGCCGGCGCCCTGCCGGGGCCGCTTCAGGCGTCGGGACAGTTCTGCTGCCGCATGGCCTTCTGCATTTCCTCCGGCGGAACGTCGCGGATGTGGGTGGCCATCGACCAGCGGTGGCCGAAGGGGTCCTCGACCACGCCGTAGCGGTCGCCCCAGAACATGTCGGCCGGCTCCATGCGCGATACGGCCCCGGCCTCGATCGCGCGCCTGAAGGCGCTGTCCACGTCAGGGACCGACAGGTGCAGGGTCACCGACGTGCCGCCGAGCGACTTGGGACCACGCGCGTCCCAGTTCGGGTGTTCATCCATCAGCATCACCATCGAATCGCCAATGCGCACCGCCGCGTGGGCCAGCTTGCCCTCGGGGTCGGGCAGCCGCATCACTTCTTCGGCGCCGAAGGCGCGCACAAAGAAATCGATTGCGTCGACGGCGCGCTCACACACCAGGTGCGCCGTCACGGTGTGCATGCCCTCTTCCATCGGTTTGGTCGTGCTGCCTGCAGTCATAGCTAGCTCCTTCAAGGTCTCTTTCAGGTTGGACGGATGACAACTCAGCATAAGAACATTACGCCCGGCTTCGGGTTCGCGCAATCGCTTTCGACTTTGAGGCCGCGCAGTGATTTCCCGGTCGGCCGCGTCGGTCGCCCGCGGCTATGAAGCTTCGTCGTACCAGCGATCCTTGTCCAGCATGATCTGATGGTGGCCGCAGCCGGCCGGGATCATGGGGAAGCAGTTCTCCGCCTGCTCGACGACGACGTCCAGGAAGAACGGGCCGCTGGAATCCAGGCACTCGGCGACCGCCCCCTCCAGTTCACTCGCGCGCTCGACACGGCGCGCCTGCCAGCCGAAGGCGCGCGCCAGCGCGACGAAGTCGGGCAAGGCTTCCGAATAGCTGTGGCTGTAGCGCGCGCCGTGGTGCAGTTCCTGCCACTGGCGCACCATGCCCATGCAGCCGTTGTTGGACAAGATGACCTTCACCGGGCAGCGGTGCTGGACCGCCGTGGCCAGCTCCTGGATGTTCATCAGGATCGAGGCGTCGCCGCTGATGCAGGCCACCAGGGCCTCGGGATGCGCGATCTGCGCGCCGATCGCGGCCGGCAGGCCATAGCCCATCGTCCCCGCTCCGCCCGAGGTCAGCCAGCGGCGCGGCGCCTCGAACCTCAGGTGCTGGGCCGCCCACATCTGGTGCTGGCCGACGTCGGTCGCCACGATCGCATTCCTCGACGCCAGCGGCCCGGCCAGGGCCTGCATCAGGCGCTGCGGCACGATGGCCTCGCCCTGCTCGCCGAAAGCCAGGCAGTGCGCGCGGCGCCACTCGGCGATGCGGCGCCACCACGGCAAGGTGAGTCCCGGGTCCGGCGCCAGGCGCTCCAGGCGGCGCGCCAGCTCGCCCAGCACTTCTCCGCAATCGCCCACCAGGCGGACGTCGGTCCGCACCACCTTGCCGATCGAGCCGGGATCGATGTCGACGTGGATTACCTGCGCCTGCGGGCAGAAGTGCGCCAGCTTGCCGGTGACGCGGTCGTCGAAGCGCGCGCCGGCGCAGATCACCAGGTCGGCTTCGTGCATGGCCAGGTTGGCCTCCAGCGTGCCGTGCATGCCCAGCATGCCCAGCCACTGCGGGCTGGAAGCGGGAAAGGCGCCGAGCCCCAGCAGGGTCAGGGTACAGGGCGCGTTCTTCAGGCGCACCAGCTGGGCGAAGGCCGCGCAGGCCTCGGCTCCGGAATTGACCAGGCCACCGCCCCCGTAGAAGACCGGGCGGCGCGCGGCGCAGATCAGGGCCGCGGCCTGGTCCAGCGAAGCCGAGCAGACCGGTGCGCGCGCCGGTGCCGGCGCGTCTTTATGCTCGTGCGCCGTGACCGGCTGCGCCTGAATGTCTTTGGGCAGGTCCACCAGCACCGGTCCGGGGCGCCCGCCGGTGGCTTCGCGGATCGCGCGCAGCACGGTGGGCGCGATCTCGGCGACGCTGCGCACCTGGGCATTCCAGCGGGTGACGGCGCGCGAGATGCCGAGCGCATCGCACTCCTGGAAGGCGTCGGTGCCGATCGAGGCGGTCTGCACCTGGCCGCTGATGCACAGGATCGGGATCGAGTCGCTCAGGGCGTCGAGCAGGCCCGAGGTGGTGTTGGCCATGCCCGGGCCCGAGGTGACGAAGACCACGCCCAGCCGCCCGGTGCTGCGGGCATAGCCTTCGGCGGCGTGGACCGCGGCCTGCTCGTGGCGCACCAGCACGTGGCGCAGGCGGCGGTCCTGCTGAAGGGCGTCATACAAGGGCAGCACGGCGCCGCCGGGATAGCCGAAGACGGTGTCGACGCCGGCGCGCACCAGCAGGTCGAGCAACAGGCCGGCGCCGGTCATGACGGGAAGAACAGATGCGGCAGCGGCCGCAGGTGGGGGTGCGAAGGTATCCATGAGCAAAATGGTATTCACATTGGAGCTGAAAGTGCTTCATAATCTTGCGTCATTTGGCACCCAACCCTGAAGGGTTTTCCATGGATCAGGACAATGATAGAAAAATTTTCGATGCGGCCGATCGCGCGATCCTGGCCATCCTCCTGAAGGACTCGCGCACACCGCTGCAGGAGATCAGCGCCGCGGTGGGACTGTCGACCACTTCGTGCTGGAACCGGATCAAGCGCATGACCGACACCGGCCTGCTGCAGGGCTATACGGTCAAGGTCGACCTGGCCCACCTCGGCTACCACGACACCGTGATCGTCCAGGTCACGCTGGACAGCCACAGCGAAGAGACCCTGTACGAATTCGGCCGCGCGCTGGAGTCGATCCCGGAAGTGCTGGAGGCCAGCCTGATTTCGGGCGACTACGATTACTTCGTACGCATCGCGGTGAAGGACACGCGCGACTATGAACGCCTGCTGCGCGAAAGGCTGTACAAGATTCCGGGCATCCGGCACAGCAAGTCGAGTTTCGTGCTGCGTACGCTCAAGCGTACCGATACGCCGCTGCCACTTGGGTGACCGGAAATACCGTCGTACACTACGCGTCATATTCCTTTACGGCCTGAGGAGAGTGAATGTTCGACCACGTCAAGATCGGTGTCAGCGACTTTGCAGCAAGCAAGGCGTTCTTCATCAAGGCGCTCGCGCCGCTGGGCGTCACGGCGGGGGCGGAAGGAGAACCGCGTTACGGCATCGAACTGTGCGCGCAGGGACCGGCTTCGTTCATCCTGTTTCAGACCGATGAAAAGCCGGCCCACCTTCACCTGGCATTCGCGGCCGAGACGCGCGGGCAGGTCGATGCCTTCTATCGCGCTGCGCTGGAGGCAGGCGGCAAGGACAACGGCGCCCCCGGTTTGCGCCCGCAGTACAGCGGCGCGTATTACGCGGCCTTCGTCATCGGACCGGATGGGCACAATATCGAAGCGGTGTGTCACGCCTCGTGACCTGGGTTTTCCGAGGACGCTGACGGCTTACATAAAAAGGAAAAACGCATGCCCAACTGTGTAGATGTCGTTCTGCTCGCGCAGTACAACGAGACCATGAATCGCAGGCTGTACGACGCTGCCGCGAAGCTCTCTCCTGAAGAACTGCGTAGCGATCGAAAGGCGTTTTTCGGCTCGCTTCTCGGGACCATGAACCATCTCATCGTCGGAGATACGATCTGGCTGAGCCGCTTCGCCCTGCATCCCTCTCGATTTCGCGCGCTGGATTCGCTCCGCGGCCTGCCTGCGCCCACCAGTCTGACGCAGTCTTACGGCGACAGCCTGCCGCAACTGCAGGCGCATCGCACGCGACTGGACAAGATCATCACCGCCCTGGCGGAAGAACTGCATCCATCGGATCTCGACCAGGTGCTGACGTACCAGAATTCGCGTGGACTGCGCTTTCAGAAGCGTTTTGGGAGCCTGTTCCTACACCTTTTTAACCATCAGACCCACCATCGGGGCCAGGCCAGCACCCTGTTGACCCAAGCTGGTGTCGATATCGGCGTCACCGACCTCCTGGAGCTGATTCGTGAGGCCGAAACCGCGTGAGCCGATTGGCAGACGGCTACTCGCATGCTGCTTTTGTTACCGGATCAGATCAAGACATCAAGGAGAACAAGGTGAAAGCGTCCTCGCTATGTGCGCTGGCCCTGGGATTCGGCGCCCTGCTGGCCGCATTTGCTTGCGCCGGCAAGAACGAGCCGATCGATGGCATGCGCGTTGGTGATCTCGTCATTGGCCATCCGCCTCCGCTCCTTGCACGAGATCGGGTCCTGCTTCGCGAGTGGCGGCTCGACGAAGCCGGCGAACGCTATGAACTTCTAAGGGTCAGGATAGGCATGGTTCCGGTCGATGCTGAAGTGATCGACGGGGAAATCTGGCGGATTTCCATCGAAAGTGCCGGCTTACGCACTAGGGACGGTGTCCAGGTCGGCGACAGTCTCGAGACCCTGACTCGCAAGAATCGATCGCTCCGCCCTGAGCTTGGGCCCGGGCCCAGCCTGATACTCATACCGGACCAACCTTGCGGGATCAGTTATGTGACCGATGCCCTGTTGTCGGAAAAGGATCTGCAGAACCTGAGTCGGAGGCACGCCATTCCATCCACCAAGAATGTCCATGTCAGCAGGATTTTCGTCACTGGTTGTCAGGAATGATCCGAGAGCATGACCGCCAGCGCTGGATGAGACGATCAAATAGGGTTCGATAGGCCAGTTGCTGCCGCACCCTCCAACTGCTTCCGCGTGCCGAGCATTCCCATTTCATCAGGCCGCAAGGTCAGCACCGACACCCCGCTCGCCGTCACGGCAACCGTGTGCTCGAACTGCGCCGACAGCGAGCCATCCCGCGTCACCACGGTCCATCCATCCACCTCGGTCTTCACGCTGCGCCCGCCCCGATTGAGCATCGGTTCGATCGTGAACACCATCCCTTCACGCAGCGGCAGGCCTGTCCCCGGCTTGCCGAAGTGGAGTACCTGCGGCTCCTCGTGCATCTCGCGGCCGATGCCGTGGCCGCAGTAATCGCGCACCACGGAATAACCATTGCGCCTGGCATGGCGTTCGATCGCCCAGCCAATGTCGCCCAGCCGCGCCCCGGGACGCACCGCGCGGATCCCCTTCCACATGGCTTCGTAGGTGGCCTGCACCAGCTTCTTCGCGGCCAGGTCGACTTCGCCGATGAGATAGGTCTTGCTCGAATCGGCGATGTAACCGTTCTTCTCCAGCGTGATGTCGAGATTGACGATGTCGCCCTCGCGCAGCACCTCGGATGCCGACGGCACCCCGTGGCAGACCACCTCGTTCACCGACGAATTCAGGGCGAAGGCATAACCATACTGCCCCTTGCTCGCCGGCCGCGCTTTCAGCTCGTCGACGATGTAGCGCTCGACCATGTCGTTGACGGCGAGCGTCGACATGCCGGCCAGCGGGGTGCGGTCCAGCAGCCCGAAGACGGATGCCAGCAGCCGCCCGGCTTCGGCCATCAGGGCCAGCTCGTGGGGCTGCTTGGTCATGGCTCGCTCACCGCCAGCGGCGGCACCGAGACCCCTGCCGACTGCAGCTCGCGCTGGATGATCTCGTTGAAGCTCAGGGTTGGATTGGTCTCGCACAGCATGCCGATCCGGATCCAGAACGCCGCCTGCGCGTTGATCGAGCGGCAGGAGACCTTGGTCGCCTTGCGCAGCTGATCGTGCAGCTCGTCTTCGATGTTAACGATGCCCACGGCACCCTCCATATATGATTCGTATACGTTCAGTATATTGTGCATATAAGGATAAAGCCAAGGACCGGCTTGACATTCCGCTTCTACGCACGCAGTATTTAGATAATCATCTAATTAGATACTCATCGAATGACTGTGCCGCTCAACGACGTCTTCAAGGCTATCGCCGACCCGACCCGGCGCGAGATCCTGCGCCTGCTGCGGCACGAGGAGATGAGCGCGGGCGACGTGGCGGCGCGCTTCGACATGACCAAGCCGACCATGTCGCACCATTTCGCCGTACTGAAAGCGGCCGGCCTGATCACCAGCCGGCGTGAAGGCCAGACCATCTGGTATGCGCTGAACACGACCGTGCTGGAAGATGTGCTGGCCTGGACCCTGGACCTGGCGCAAGGCGCCAAAGGAGATTCGCGATGAAGAAGCCCTACCTGCTGCCGTCCATCCTCGTCATGCTTGCCGCGCTGGGGTTCTGCGCCTGGCTCTACCCCGAGCTGCCGCAGCAGATCCCGATGCACTGGAACGCGCAGGGCGAAGTCGACGGGTATGCGCCGCGCGCGGCGATCTTCGCGCACAGCGCAGCGATGGCGGTGCTGATCGCCGTGTGGTGGTACGCCCTGCCCGCCTTGTCGCCGAAGCGCTTTTCGGTCGAGGACTTCCTGCCGACCTACGGCTACACCTGCCTGGCGATAGTGGGCCTCCTGTCCTTCCTGCAGTGCGTACAGGCCTGGGCGGCGCACAGCGGCAACCTGGCGGTCGACCGCGTGCTGCTGACGGGCGTCGCGCTGTTCTTCGCGCTGACCGGCAATGTGATGGGCAAGGTGAAGCGCAACTTCTGGCTCGGCATCCGCACGCCGTGGACCCTGGCCAGCGAACGGGTCTGGTATGCGACCCATCGCTTCGCGGCGCGCTCGATGGTCATTGGCGCGGCGCTGTCCCTGCTCCTGCTGCTGGCGCGCATGCCGGCGCCAGCGTGCCTGGCGGTGCTGATCGGATCTGTAGTGCTGCCGGCCGCGTGGTCGCTGGTCTACTACAAGCGCCTTGAGCGCAGCGGCGCGCTCGAGACCTGATCAGTCCCGGCGCGGGTTGCGGCGCGTCCGGCGCAGCAACACCATGGCGACGCCGGCCAGGCTGCCCAGCCACAGGGTCCCCGGCTCGGGCACGTCGGCCAGGCGCGTCTCGTCGCCGCCGTAGGGCAGCTCAGGGTGGTGCTCCGGCTGCAATCCCGGCGGCGCGGGAATGAAGGGTGACGGATCTTCCTGTGGCTGCCCGGGTTTCGGTAGGCTCGTTTCGGCGTCCGTGGACGCCGGCGGCACGGAGGATTCGGGCGAGGTCGTGGACCGCGATGTGTCCGTTGGAGGCGTGGACGAGGTTTCCGACCTGCTGCTGGTACTCAGCTGCGAGGTCGAGAACATCAGCGGACTGCCTTCCCACTGGCCCATGCGCGAGAACCGGAAGCGGTCGCCCGGCGCCCGCGTGGCGCCGGAAGGCGCTTCGGCGGCGATGCTTGCGAAGGTCTTGAGCTGGTAAGGCTGGCCGTCGAAGCCCGCGTCCTCGATGTCTTCGGCCGAGGTGTTCACGATGCTGCCATCGAGGCTGGACGCATCGAACTCGACCTGGCTCGGCTCGTCGGCGGATACCGGCAGCATCGGCGTATCGGAGATCCGGTTCGCGCAGCGCGCGCGCAGCTCGTTGACGCCGTCGGTGAGCAGGGTCTCGCCTTCCTCCAGCATCAGCTTCTTCTTCGTCCAGTACACCTTGTCGTCCTTGCGGTAGGACACGTAGACGGCGCGCGGCCTGGCGACCGTCACCGGACGCGCCTTGTCGACGCCGAAGCCGGCGTAGTGATCGGCGACCACCTTATCGGTCTTGATCGCCTGCGCCAGCTCCGCGCGGTCGGCCACGCCGCCGGGCACGATGGAATACGGATAGATCCGGCGCGGCGCAGGTGCGGGTTGCTCCGGCGCCTGCGCGGTCACGGGCGCGGCTGCCGATGGCAGGGCAGCGGACATTGCCTGCTTCGCCGGGGCCTGGACGGCGGCCTGCCGGTGCGGCGCCGCGTCGAACGCCACGCCGCCCGCCGCTGCGATCAGGACGAGTGCGGTCAGCCTGGTTCGTGTCGACGAAACGGCCGCGCTAGCGGCGAGGGAGGCAAGGCGAGTTGGCATGGGAGCTTCTGTAGGATACTTCCTACAGAATATCACCCGTATGTATAAAAATGCATTCCTTTAAGAAAAAATAGTTTTCTCTTTATACATTGTTGTGAGCTTGCCACGGCGCGTCAGCGCGGCAGCAGGTGGCGGAAGGTCGGCTCGATGTTCTTGGAGTGCAGGTAGGCCACGATGTCTTCCAGGGTGGCGTCCTTGAGCAGCAGTCCTTCGTCCACGGTCTTGGCCGGCGCCGCGGGCGCCGCCTGGGCGGTAAGGGCTGGTGCAGGACGCAGCTTGCCCAGCGCTTGTTCGAAGGCCTCGGTCCCGATGCTTTCCAGGTGCTCGAGGAAGGCGGCCTGGCCGGCCGCCGGCGGCGCCATGTCCAGCCCCGCCTCGTCGGCAAAGGACGCCCCCATGCCCGGATGGATGAAGGCCGCCCACATGCCGGTGGCGCGGTGCAGGCAGGGCGGCAGCTCCACCGGTCCCACCGCAGCGCCGGGATCGAGCTCCACGTCGGGAAAATACGCGGTCCGCAGCAGGGCCACGAATTCGGCAAGCCGGGCCGCCGGCACGGGCTGCTCGAACGACAGCCACAGTCCGTAGGCGCCGTCGCCCGAGATGCTCACCGCCGGCGCCGGCAAGCCCAGGTCCTGCTGCAGCGCGTTGGCGACCGCGCACAAAAGGGTCCAGTGCTCTCCGCCCTCCCCGGTCTTGCGGAACGGGATCAGGGCGGCACGGCTCAGGCCCGCACTGTCGGTCAGCCCGAGGACGAGCGTGTCCTCGCCCCGCAGGTGGCGCGCCAGCGCCTCCAGAGGCGGCGCATCGGCCGGCAGGTAGAGCCGGCGCAGTTCGGAAATCAGCTTCTCCATACACGTCTTCGATGTGATCAAGGACGGTATTCTGACACAAGCGAATGCGCCTGGCGCCCCCCTTGCCCGTGCAGGCGCGCCGAGTCGAAACCGACCCGCACCGCGCCCCAGTGGCGCCCGTTGATCTCCAGCGGCATCGACAGGTCGTTGATCACTTCCCCGGTGTCGCGCAGGTAGGTCTGGAACAGGATGGGCTTGCGGTTGGCGGCCAGCTTGCTGCCGACCGGATCGTCGAAGATGCGCTTGTGGCGGCAGTGGACCAGGTCGTGCTCATAGCTGCCGGTGGGCTGCTGCGAGAACTTGGCGTTGTGGGCCGGCGCGTAGCCGCGCCTGTCGACCGCCAGCGCGTAGGCGCAGCCCGGCAGGCGCGCGAGCACGCCGTCGAACAGGGCCTGCAGGTCGCGCTCCACGACGCGGTCGTAAACGGTGGAATAGCGTGGCGGGTTCGAGTCCGGGATCGGCTGGTAGGCCTGGTCGAAGATGTCGACGCCGCGCCCGGCGTGGCGGACCAGGCAGCCCAGCACGGCGTCGCGCAGGCCGGTAGTCGTGTCGACCAGGGCGTCGAAGGCGGTGCCGCCGGTCGGGTGCTCGGCCAGCACGCCCTGCAGCTCCTCGGTGGTGGCGCGCACCTCGTCGACCCGGCGCGAAGCGTCCGTCATCGACTTGCCGGATGCGCCGGCGTTGGCGGCGATTTCGCCGACCTTGCGGCCGATGTCCTGGTTGATGCCGTCCAGCGCCGCCATCGCACCGGCGATGTCGTTGACGGTGGCGGTCATGCGTTCGAAGTCGGCCACGAAGGTGGAGAAGCGCCCGGCCGCCGCGCCGACTTCGCGGGTGGAGACATTGACGCCGTCGAGGATGCCGGCCGTGGCGCCGGCGGTCGACTCGACCAGCTCGCGCATCTCGCTGTTCACGCCGGCGATCTTCGCGGTCTCTTCGTTCACCTGCAGGGACAGGCGGCGCACTTCGGCGGCGACCACGGCGAAGCCGCGGCCCGCTTCGCCCGCGCGCGCCGCTTCGATGGCCGCGTTGATGGCCAGCAGGTTGGTCTGGTTGGCGATGCGCTGGATGACGGTGCCGAACTCGCTGATCGAGCGCGAATGTTCCACCAGCTGGCCGACCGTGCGCGCGAAGCCGTCGACCTGGGTTTCGATGGCGCGCATGCGCTGTTCGAGCTGGACCAGGCCTTCCATCGACTCGCGCGCCACCGTCAGGTTGCGCTCCGCCGTGTCCGCGATCTCGGCGGTGCCGCTCTTGACGCTGCTCGACAGCTCCTTCACTTCGCGGGCGGACGCGCCCAGGTCGTCGGCGGCGTCGACCTGCATGCGCGCCTGGGTCAGCGCGTGGTCGACTTCCTTGCGCAGCCGGGCGGCGTTGATGGCCGTGCGGATGCTGCCGTCGCGCGCCTTGATGACCAGCTCATGGAAACGGCCCCTGGCGCCGCCCGCCCCCACCGCCTGGAAAAAAGCCGAACCGGCCGGCCGCAGCACTGCCCTCAACCATGTCCACATGTTCTCTCCCCCAAGGATACCGTTTGTCGGTATTTATATGAGGAAACTATAGCTGCGCCAAAGCATCATGTCATCCATCTTGGGTAGCAGGCGGCAAAAAACCCACAGCCTAGCGTTCCAGCACTTGGCCCAGGCGCGCCGCCAGGAAGTCGACCAGGGCCGCGACCCGCGGCGCCAGCGCTCCCTGTTTATAGAACACGGCCCATACCGGCTGGCCCCAGGGCAGGCTGTGCGAGGCCAGCACCGGCACCAGGCGGCCGGCGGCCACGTCGCCACGCGTCAGGAAGTCCGACAGCGACACGATGCCCGCGCCGGCCAGCGCCAGCTCGCGCAGGGTGCCGCCGCTGGTGGCCGTCACCGCGGGCGTGATGGTCCAGCCCTCGGCCCCTTCGTGCTGCAAGGGCCAGGTGTTGAGCGAGGCCGGCGCCGCGAAGCCCAGCGTGCGGTGGCGCTCCAGCTCCGCCGGCGTGGACGGCGTGCCATGCTTCTCCAGGTAGCCGGGCGAGGCCATCACGCGCAGCGGGCTGGCGCCGAGGCGGCGCGCATTCAGGGTCGAATCCGGCAGCGCGCCGATGCGGATCGCCAGGTCGGCGCGCTCCTCGATCAGGTCGACATAGGTTTCGCCGCTGACCAGCTCCAGCTGCACCAGCGGGTAGGCGTCCAGGAAGGCCGGCACCAGCGGCGCCAGCAGGTGGTCCAGCGCGGGCGTGGCGGCGTTCACGCGCACCAGGCCGGAAGGCTGGGAGCGGCGCGCGGCGGCTTCGGCTTCCGTATTGGCCAGGTCGGCCAGCAGGCTGCGCGCGCGGCCCAGCAGCCAGGTCCCCTCCTCGGTCAGCTGCAGGCGCCGGGTGGTGCGCCGCATCAGGGTCATGCCCAGCTGCTCCTCCAGGCGCGAGATGGTGCGCGATACGCCCGAGGGCGTCTGCCCCAGGCGCTCGGCGGCGGCCGAGAAGGATCCCGCATCTATGACGGTGGAGAAGACAATCAGGGCATCGACGTCGATCATTTGTGACTCCAACTCAAAAGTCAATTGTACGTCGGACCATTTTTCCTTGCTCGCCGGCACGGCAAACTGCATGCCTCTTCATTGGCATCGCACGACAAGGAGAAACACCATGCCTCTCGCACTCTGGGCGCTCACGCTGAGCGCCTTCGCCATCGGAACGACGGAATTCGTCATCGTCGGCCTGATCCCCACCATCGCCGCCAGCCTGGGCGTGTCGGTCCCCTCGGCCGGCCTCCTGGTGAGCCTGTACGCGCTCGGCGTGGCCGTCGGCGCGCCGGTGCTGACCGCCCTCACCGGCCGCGTGCCGCGCAAGCAGCTGCTGCTCGGCCTGATGGCCTTGTTCACCATCGGTAACCTGGTCGCCTGGATGGCGCCCAACTATTCCGCCCTGATGGCCGCGCGCGTGCTCACCGGCCTGGCGCACGGCGTGTTCTTCTCGATCGGCTCGACCATCGCCACCAGCCTGGTGCCGAAGGAAAAAGCGGCCAGCGCCATCGCCCTGATGTTCACCGGCCTGACCGTGGCCCTGGTCACCGGCGTGCCGCTCGGGACCTTCATCGGCCAGCACTTCGGCTGGCAGGCCACCTTCCTGGCCGTGTCGCTGCTGGGCGTGGTCGCCATCGCCGGCAGCGCCATCCTGGTGCCCGCGAACATCGCCGGCAGCAAGCCCTCCAGCCTGCTCACCCAGCTCGCGGTGCTCAAGAAGCCGCGCCTGCTGCTGGTGTACGCCATGACCACGCTCGGCTATGGCGGCTCCTTCATCGCCTTCACTTACCTGGCCCCGATCCTGCAGGAAGTGGCGGGCTTCGCGGCCGGCACCGTCAGCCTGGTGATGCTGGTCTACGGCGTGTCGGTCGCGGCCGGGAATATCTGGGGCGGCAAGCTGGCCGACCGCCAGGGTCCGGTGCGCGCGCTGCAGATCGTGTTCGCCCTGCTGGCCCTGGTGCTGCTGGTCCTGAGCTTCACCGCGCCGAGCAAGCCGCTGGTGCTCCTCACGGTGCTGGCCTGGGGCGCGGTCGCCTTCGGCAATGTGCCCGGCCTCCAGGTCTACGTGGTGCAGCGCGCCGAGCGCGACGCGCCGCAGGCCGTGGACGTGGCTTCGGGCCTGAACATCGCCGCCTTCAACGTCGGCATCGCCCTCGGCGCCTGGGGCGGCGGCCTGATCGTCGCCAAGCTCGGCCTGATGGCCACGCCCTGGATCGGCGCGCTGGTCGTGGTCGGCGCCCTGCTGCTCACCACCCTCGCCGGCTGGCTCGACCGCCGCGACGGCGTGCCGGCCAAGGCCGCCGCCGGCCGCGCCGCCATCGCCACTCACTAAATTATTTGAAAGGACTTACCATGCACATGCCTCAACTCGGCCTCGGCACCTTCCGCCTCAAGGGCCAGCAAGTCATCGATTCGGTACGCAACGGCCTCGAGCTGGGCTACCGCCACATCGACACGGCGCAGATCTACGACAACGAGGCCGAAGTCGGCCAGGCGCTGGCGGAATCCGGCGTCGCACGGGGCGAGGTGTTCGTCACCACCAAGATCTGGACCGAGCACCTGGCGGGCGACAAGCTCGTGCCTAGCCTGAAGGAAAGCCTGCGTAAGCTGCGCGTCGAGCAGGTCGACTTGACCCTGATCCACTGGCCCTCGCCGGGCGGTGCGGTGCCGGTGGCCGAGTCGATGCAGGCGCTGCTGGCGGCGCGCGAACAGGGCTTGACCGGCGCGATCGGCATCTCGAACTTTCCCATTGCGCTGATGCGCGAGGCAATCGAGGCGGTGGGGGCGGAGAATATCGCCACCAACCAGGTGGAACTGCATCCGTATTTGCAGAGCCGTCAATTCGCCCGGTTTGCCAGGGAGAGCGGGATTCACCTGACGGCGTATATGCCGCTGGCCTACGGCAAGGTGATGGACGATCCGGTGATCGCGGCGGTCGCGGCGCGCCATCAGGCGACGGCGGCCCAGGTGACGCTGGCCTGGCTGCTGGCGAAGGGGTATGCGGTGATTCCGTCGTCGACCAAGCGGGAGAACCTGGCCAGCAACCTGAAGGCGCGCGAGCTGGTGCTGGCGCCGGAGGACCTGGCTGCGCTTGACGCTCTTGATCGGGACGAGCGCCTCGTAAGCCCGGACTTCGGGCCTCAGTGGGATTAAGCTCTATTGTCACCCTCAAGACCGTCGTCCCGGAACGACGGTTTTGAGGTTATTGGTCTAGTTCGGGGTAGTAGCGGAATATGCCGTTCTGGTTGAACGGAATCCGCCGATCCGAAGCAAGATAGGCGGCGATATTGGGCCGCGCCGCCACCCGGTCGCGCAGCGAAGTCAGCGCCGGATACTCCCGCTCCATGCGCTTCATGGCCTTCGGGAAGGCATAGCGCAACCCCTCGATCACCTGGAACAGCGACAGGTCCGCATAGGTCAGCTTGTCCCCCACGAGAAAGTCGCGCGGCTCGGGATTGGTGAGCAGGCGCGCGAAATAGCCCAGGAACTTCGGAATGCGCGTCTCGACGAAGTCGGCCGCGCGGCGCAGCGCTTCCGGCTTCTGGTCTTCGTAATACAGCGAGGTGGCGATCGGGTGATGGGTATCGTGCACCTCCGTCACCAGGTCGGCGATGGTCAGCTGCAGCTGGTGCGCCCACAGGCGCCCCGGATCGGTACGCGGCGCCAGCCCGTGCTGCTCGCCCAGGTACATCAGGATGTTGGCGACCTGCCCGACCGTCAGCTCGCCGGCCTTCAGGAAGGGCGGCGCGAACGACGGATATTCCTCGGTCTCGAGGGCGCCTGTCAGCAGCTCCATGCCTCCCTGGCGTCGCGCCACGTCCACATAATCCGCGCCGGCCTCCTCCAGCGCCAGCCTGACGAATTCGCCGCGTCCCTGGATGCCGGGCCAATAATAGAGTTCATACGCCATCTCCACCTCCGGTCTGCTTCGGTCCGCGCATTATCGGTGATGAATTAGAAGCCTGTCGCCGCGCAAACATGGTAGTCTTGTAGTGCCTGCCTGGCAAAAACAAAAAGTCAACAAAACACAGAGAGAGCAGACCATGGACACGTCACGTTTCGTTGGTTCCCCACCACTCTATTCGTTTCATCCAGGCACGAGTTAGCGATTCGGCGGATAATTGCGGAGCGGAATTAACATTCCGCTGAGCACGTTCACGTCTAGTGGACGACAAGATAAGGACCGGCTGCCGCCTACGCGGCGCCGCCACTTTACGCCGAATGGAGCGTCCGAATGCATATCGCTCACCTTCCGAATCCCGTGCACGGCATTGCGCGCCGCCTGCGCATGCTGCGCTATTGGCGCGAGCACCAGGCCCTGAGCCGCCTGGACCTCATCCGCCGCTTCGCCGAAGCCTCGCCCAACGGCGATCCCTTCGACCACCTGGGCGACCGCGACTTCCTGGTGCGCGGCCTGAGCGCGCGCGAGCGCGTGCAGTGCGTGCTGTCGCACTACCGCTTCGAGGACGCTTGCTTCAACGCCGCCTACAAGGATGCCGTCTACGGCGGCGGCGGCCTGAACCTGTGGCAGCACGACACCGAGGAGCACCACTTCGTGCTGCGCCTGGAGATGTCGCCGCGCCACGACGCCGAAGGCGACCTGACCATTTCGCTGATGGCCGACGGCCAGTACCTGCACCGCCTGTCCTATACCTGGGTCGACGGCGCGATGGCCGGCGTCGACATGCCGACCGTGCCCTTCCTCACCCGTAACCAGGGCCGCTGGGCCGATTCCGGCGCCGCCTTCGAAGCCTTCGACAAGGTCTTCCCCAACAACTCGCCGAGCTTCTTCTGCTTCGCCGCGATGCAGGGCGTGGCGCAGGCGCTGGGCATGGACCGGGTGGTGGCGATCCGCTGCACCGCCCACATCGCCTACGACCCGCAGGACACGCGCCACTTCGAGAACGCCTACGACGGCTTCTGGCGCATCCTGGGCGGCAGCGAGATGAACGAGCGCAGCTTCCTGATTCGCCTTCCCTTCTACCTCAAGCCGCTGGAAGACATGCCGTCCAAGCACCGCAAGCGCGCGGCGCAGCGGCGCGAGCACTGGCGCGCGATCGGCGACGCCACCCGCACCACCCTGCTGCGCCACCTGGTGCAGCCCAGCGCCGCAGGCGCCAGCCAGGCCACGACGGCCGCCACCGCCGAGGCGTGACAGCGCGCACGCCCTGATTCGGCGATAATCCCCTCTTTGTCCGATCACAAAGAGGGGTTCGCCTTGCATAACTTCGATTTCCACAATCCGACCCGCGTGCTGTTCGGCCAGGGCCAGATCGCCACGCTGTCGACCCTGGTGCCGGAAGGCGCGCGTGTCCTGATGCTGTACGGCGGCGGCAGCATCCGCACCAACGGCGTCTACGACGAAGTCATGGCCGCGCTTGCCGGACACACATTGCTCGAATTCGGCGGCATCGAACCGAATCCCACCTACGAAACCCTCATGCGCGCCATCGAACTGGTGCGCGCCGAGCGCATCGACTTCCTGCTCGCCGTGGGCGGCGGCTCGGTCATCGACGGCACCAAGTTCATCGCCGCCGGCAGCCTGCTGGAGGAAGATCCATGGACGGCCATCTTCGAACAGCGCGCCGCCAGCGTGCAGTCGGCCCTGCCCTTCGGCGCCGTCCTGACCCTGCCGGCCACCGGCTCGGAAATGAACTCTGCCTCGGTGGTGACGCGCAAGGCGACCCAGGAAAAGCGCGCCTTCGCCTCGCGCCACGTATTCCCGCGCTTCGCCGTGCTGGATCCGACCAAGACCTATACCCTGCCGGCGCGCCAGGTCGGCAACGGCGTGGTGGACGCCTTCATCCACGTGATGGAACAGTACCTGACCCATCCGGTCGACGCCAAGGTGCAGGACCGCTTCGCCGAAGGCCTGCTGCTGACCCTGATCGAGGACGGCCCGAAGGCCCTGAGCGAACCCGAGAACTACGACGTGCGCGCCAACCTGATGTGGACCGCGACCCTCGCACTGAACGGCCTGATCGGGGTCGGCGTGCCCCAGGACTGGTCCACCCACATGATCGGCCACGAGCTGACCGCGCTCTACAACCTCGACCACGCCCAGACCCTGGCGGTGGTGCTGCCGGCCATGCTGCGCGTGCGGCGCGAGGTCAAGCGCGCCAAGCTGCTGCAATACGCGGCGCGCGTGTGGAACCTGCTTGAAGGCGACGAGGACGCGCGCATCGACGCGGCCATCGAGCGCACCGAGGCCTTCTTCAACAGCGTGGGCGTGCCGACCAGGCTGTCCGGCTATGGCCTGGGCAAGGAACATGTCGAGCCGGTGCTGGCGGCGCTCGAGGCGCACCGCCTGGTCAAGCTGGGCGAGGACCGCGGCGTGACGCTCGAGGTCAGCCGCAAGGTGCTCGAGCTGGCCGTGTAACAAGCGAACCATTGCCACATCCACCACGTCCCGGGCGGACGTGGTACACTCGCGCCTTCGCTAGGGGTCCTGGAACCGATGTTCCGGGTGAGAGATACCCTTCGTACCTGATCTGGATAATGCCAGCGAAGGAAAGCGCAACGCAGTTCCCACCCTTGTTTGCCCTTCCCCCACGTTGGCTCCGGCTTTTTTGAAAAAGCAGCGCGCCCGTGGCGCGCGAAGACGAGCAAACCATGAAACTCACGCTGAAGTACACCGTCCTTGCCTGCGCCCTCCTGCAGGCCTACTCCGCATCCGCCCAGACCGAGGTCCCGTCCGTGGTCGTCACCGGCAGCAAATGGGTCGTCACCGACCGCGCCACCGTCGGCGGCTTCTCCGAAACCTCCCTGCTGGACACCCCGGCGTCGATCACCGCAGTCACCCTGGGCCAGATGCAGGACCTGTCGATCCGCAGCGCCACCGACGCCGTGCGCTTCGACGCCTCGGTCGGCGACGCCTATAACGCCGTCGGCTACGCCGAGCAGTTCTCGATCCGCGGCTTCGCGCTCGACAACGCCACCAGCTACCGCAAGGACATGATCGCCATCCCGGGCGACACCCAGATCCCGCTCGAGAACAAGCAGAACTTCGAGATCCTGCGCGGCCTGGCCGGCCTGCAGGCGGGCGTCGCGGCGCCGGGCGGGATGATCAACTTCGTCACCAAGCGCCCGACCAATGCGCCCTTGCGTTCGGCCACCTTCGAGGTGCGCGAACGCGGCACCGTGTACGGCGCGATCGACCTGGGCGGCCGCTTCGAGGACCGCCGCTTCGGCTACCGCGTCAATGCCGCCGCCGAGGACCTCAAGTCCTACGTGCGCGGCGCCGACGGCGAGCGCCAGTTCGTCTCCGCCGCCTTCGACTGGCAGATCAGCCCGGACGCCCTGCTGCAGCTCGACCTCGACCACCAGCGCAAGTCGCAGATCACCGCACCCGGCTACCAGCTGATCCGCAACGAAGTCCTGCCGGCCGACGTGTCGCCCAAGACCCTGCTCAACGCCCAGCCCTGGACCCGCCCGGTCGACACCGACAGCAGCAACCTGGGCCTGCGCTTCGAGTACACCTTCAACCCCGACTGGAAGGCCACCGTCACCGCCAACAAGCACTGGTTCAAGCGCGACGACTTCACCGCCTTCCCCTACGGCTGCAGCAACGAGGGCGACGGCTTCTATCCGGGCTACTGCTCGAACGGCGACTATGACGTCTACGACTACCAGAGCACCGGCGAGCGCAAGACCCCGTTCGGCGTGCAGGCGCTGATCCAGGGCCGCTTCGCCACCGGCGCGCTGCGCCACACGCTCAACCTGGGCGCGGGCTATGCCGAGCGCCACGACAGCTTTGGCGAATACGTCTACGACTACGCCGGCTACAGCAACATCTACCAGAACCTGGTCGTCGATCCGGCGCCGGGCAACCCGCGCACCGGCCCGGTCATGGAACGCCGCAGCAACGAAGAGCGCTCGCTGTTCGTGCAGGATGTGATCTCCCTGTCCCCTGCCTTCACCCTGCACGCCGGCGCGCGCTACGTGAAGCTCAAGCGCGACGAACTGGCCGAGGCCGGCCTGCCCTGGGTGCACGCCGAGGACTCCTTTGTGCTGCCGAGCGTGGCGCTGGTCTACAAGCCTGCCAAGGACTGGACCGTGTATGGATCGGTGAACCATGGCCTGCAGTACGGCGGAATCGCCCCGATGGAGACCGCCAACGAGAACACCGCCCTGGCTCCGGGCCGCTCTAAGCAGGCGGAACTCGGCGTGCGCGGGATCGTGAATTACCAGCTGATGGTCAGCGCCAGCCTGTTCGAGATCACCCAGGGCCTGGAGTACATCAATGGCGCCAACGCCTTCGTGCGCGCCGGCGAGCAGCGCCACCGCGGCATCGAGCTGTCGGCCCAGGGCAAGGCCACCCAGAACCTGAGCTACAGCCTGTCGGTCGCGGCCCTCGACGCCGAGCAGACCGGCACCGGCGATGCGACGGTGGAAGGCAAGCGCGTCACCAACGTGCCGGAATTCCGCTCGACCGCCTACCTCGAGTACGCCGTGCCCCAGCTGCCGGGCCTGAAGGTGGACGCCGTGTGGCAGTACTCGGGCAACAAGGCCTTCGATCCGAGCAACCGCGTGAAGGTGCCGGGCTACCACGTGGCCGGCCTGGGCGCTTCGTATGGGCTGCGCCTGGGTGGCGTCAACACCATCATCCGCGCGCGCGTCGATAATGCCTTCGACAAGTTCTACTGGCGCGACGTGACGCAGGCGCTGGGCGGCTACCTGCTGCCGGGCGCGCCGCGCACCTTCCGCCTGTCGGCGCAGTTCGACTTCTAAGCCGGCCCTAGCAGCGCTTCCACCTGCCGCAGGCGCTGCGGCAGGCTTCCTCCCAGCAGGACGTAGGGGATGCCCCTTGCCTCCAGCGTCTCCACCAGCATCCGGTGCACCATCTGGCGCACCTCTTCCGATTCGCGCTGCAGGCCGTCCGGCTCCCACGGGCTGTCCGGCGCCGTCACGAAAGTCCAGTCGTAGTCGTGGACCGCCTCCAGCCGCGCCAGTTCCTCGTCCACCCTGCCCCAGTACACGCGGCTGTACAGCGCCGTCATCAGGGGCGTGGTGTCGCAGAACAGGAAGCGGGTCGCGTCGCGCATCGCCGCGCGCTCGCGTTCGAGCTGGGTGCGCGCGATGCCGAACTGGTCGTGCTCGAAAGGCACGCGGCCGTGGGTGTCGACGAATTCGCGCAGGTATTCCGGCACCCACACGGTGCCGTAATGCGCCGCCAAGGCGTCGGCCAGGGTCGACTTGCCCGAGGACTCGGCGCCGAGGATGGCGACGCGCACGATCGGCTTCATGCGTCCCTCCTCGCGATGTTGCCCCAGGCGCGCAGGCCGGTCCAGGCCAGCAGCACGAACACGGCATACAGCACCGCGGTCAGGTTGAGCCCCTTGTAGACGTAGAGGCCGACGTACAGGATGTCGACCACGATCCAGACATGCCAGTTCTCGACCTTCTTGCGGCCCAGCAGGAGCTGGCCCACCAGGCTGCCGGCGGTCAGGAAGCCGTCCGCATGCGGCACGTCGGTGTCGGTGTAATGGTCCAGGAAGCTGGACAGCAGCAGGAAACCGAGCAGCCAGCCGGCCAGCGCCCAGGCCCAGCCGGCAGGCTTGAGGCGCGACACCACCAGCGGCGCATTGCCGGCGCCGCGCAGCCACTGGTACCAGCCCCAGACCGAGGCGGCGATGAACACGAACTGCAGCCCCATGTCGCCGTACAGGCGTGCGTCGTAGAACACCACCGCATAGGTCGCCGACGAGGCGATCGAGAACAGCCAGGCCCAGTGGTTCTGGCGGATGTTCAGCAGGACGGTCGTGACCGCGAGCAGGAAGGAAATGAGTTCCAGGGGCGTGGTCGTGAGCCCGGCGAGGACAAGCGTGTCGTTCATGCGGTCGTTCGAAAGGAAATGGAGGGTCGTGCAAGACCCAAGTGCGGCAGGCCGGCGAGGGATTATCTTGGCTCGCGTGCTGGAACGCAAGAAATGCCGCGTCCTGGAGTGCAAGAAATGTCTATTACCTGTGAGAAAGCGTGATAATTCTTGCAAGTACATACGCGATAATGGCAGGTCAGTCCATGCAACGGAGTCTTCATGCAAGCACGCTTCCTCCTCTCACGCACCGTGCTGCTGGCGGCGCTGGCCCTGTCCGGGCACGCCGTGGCCACCCCCGCCGTCCCGCTCGAGGCCTTCCTCCACGAAGACCCTGTGTCGAGACCCCGCCTGTCTCCGGACGGCAAGCACATCGCGGTGACCGTGCGCATCCCCGACAAGAACCGCTATGTCCCGGTGGTGATGATGTATGCCATCCCGGAAATGCGCCAGGTCGGCGCGATCCGCATGCCGGCGTTCGAGGTGCCCGAGGACTACGTGTGGGTCACCAATACGCGCCTGGCGATCAGCAAGGGCCGCGAACTCGGCTCGCGCGAGCGGCCTGTCTCCACCGGCGAGATCCTGTCCGTCGACCTCGACGGCGGCAAGCAGGAATACCTGTACGGCTACAAGATGTACTATGAATCGAGCCGCGGCAAACGCTACGGCGACGACGCGGGCTTCGGCTCGATCGAAGACATTCCGCGCCAGCGCGACGGTCGCATCTTCGTCACTTCCCACCTGTGGGAAGGCAAGCGCAGCCAGCTGTATGAGATCGACGCGCGCAGCGCCGTGCGCACCCTGGTCGCCGACGTACCCGCGGCGGATCTTGGCTTCGTCATCCAGTCCAACGGCAAGCCCCGCTTCGCGGGTGGAATCGGCGACGATGCGCACCCGCTGCTGATGCGCCGCGACGACGCCTCCGGCCGCTGGGAGCGCAGCGGCGCCGAGCTGGGCGCGCGCTACCGGCCCTTCGCCTTCAGCGCCGACGACAGCGCGCTGTACGTCAGCCAGTCGCCCGACGGCGGCCCCGACCGGCTGGTGCGCGAAGAAGTCGGCACCGGCAAGCGCACCGTGCTGTTCGAAGATCCGGAGGCCAGCTTCAACTACATGCAGGCCGGTTCGCGCTTCGCCGAGCCCTTCGGCGCCAGCGGCAGCATCGGCCGTCCGCGCATGCGCTATTTCGACGACAGCAATGCGGACGCCCAGCTCCACAAGACCCTCAGCGGCCTGTTCCCGGACCATTTCGTGAGCTTCATCGACTTCAGCGAGGACGGCTCGACCTTGCTGTTCGGGGTGCTGAGCGACCGCGACCCGGGCTCCTACTACCTGTTCAACCGCAAGACCATGAAGGCCGACCTGCTGTTCTCGACCTGGGAAATGATCGATCCGGCCAAGATGGCGGCGCAGCGTCCGATCAAATTCACTGCGCGCGACGGCCAGGTCCTGCACGGTTTCCTGACCCTGCCGGCGAAGACGGCGGACGGCGCCAAGCCGCCGCTGGTGCTGATGCCGCACGGCGGACCGCACGGCCCCTTCGACACCTGGTTCTTCGACAGCGACGCCCAGTTCCTGGCCAGCCGCGGCTATGCGGTCCTGCAGGTCAACTTCCGCGGCTCGGGTGGTCGCGGCATGAACTTCGAAAGCGCCGGCTACCAGGAATGGGGCGGCAAGATCCAGGACGACCTGGTCGATGGCGTGCGCTGGGCGGCCGCCAGCGGCGAGGTCGACGGCGGCAAGACCTGCGTCTACGGCGCCAGCTTCGGCGCCTATGCCGCGATGATGCTCGCGGCGCAGCAGCCGGCGATGTTCAAGTGCGCCGTCGGCTATATCGGCGTCTACGACCTGAGCCTGCTGGGCAAGCCGGAGAACCTGCGCACCGACGAAGTCAAGGCGGCGTATATCCGCAAGGTGGTCGGCAGCGACAAGGACAAGGTCGCCGCCATTTCGCCGGTCAACCTGGCCGCCAGGATCAAGGCCCCGGTACTGCTGATCCACGGCGGCAAGGACAAGCGCGCCCCGCTCGAACACGGCGAAGCGATGCGCGACGCCCTGGCCAAGGCCGGCAACAAGCCGGAGTGGTTCCTGGCGCCGGACGAAGGACACGGCTTCTACGACACCAAGAACCTCCGCGAGTTCTACACCCGCCTGGAAACCTTCCTCGGCAAGCACCTGAAGTAAGGACGTAAAAAAACCGCGCCGGGAGCGATCCCGGCGCGGTTTTTTTATCCCCCGCTTACTTCTTCGGGTATTTGATCGTCATTTCCTTGAGCAGGTTGTCGGCCTTGTCGACTTCCTTCATCACCCACAGCATGTAGCGGATGTCCACGTGGATGGCGCGCGTGATGGCGCTGTCGAAGTACCAGTCCTTGGTGATCGACTCATAGGTCGAATCGAAGTTCAGGCCCACCAGTTCGCCGCGCTTGTTCATCACGGCCGAACCCGAGTTGCCGCCGGTGGTGTCGGCGCTCGACAGGAAGTTCACCGGCACGGTATTCAGCACCGGGTCCTTGAACACGCCGTAGCGCTTGGCCTTGATGGTATCAAGCAGCACGGCCGGGACGATGAACGGGTCCTTGTTGGTGGCCTTCTCGGTGATGCCTTCCACGGTGGTGAACGGGCCCTTGACCAGGCCGTCGCGCGGCGCGTACGGCGCCACGGTGCCGTAGGTCACGCGCAGGGTCGAGTTCGCGTCAGGATAGACCGGCTTGCCCTGCGACTTCTTCCACGCGATGACGGCGGTCATGTATTGCGGGATCACGCGTTCCAGGTTGCCGTCGATCTCGTTGCGGTTGTTCTCCAACGCCAGGCCGGTGTCGTACAGGCGCACGGCCAGCTGGATGAAGGGATCGTTCGACTTACGGAAGGCTTCCGGGTCCTTGCCGATCCAGGCCAGGCGCTTGGCGGTGTCGGACAGCTCGCTGGCCTTGTACATCGCGTTCAGCGAACCCGGCGCCGGCAGCAGGCCGTCCAGGCCTTGCGGGCGGAACTTGGCGTCGATGCGGGCGTAACGCTGCAGCGCCGCGCCGTAGCGGGCCTCGTCGACCTGCGGCACGAAGGACTGCTCGAGGCGGGTCAGGCGCGCCTTGATGAAGGACAGGTCGCGCTCCTGGTAGCCGCTTTCGCGCTGGGCGTCCGGCTTCTGGCGCTCGATCGCCAGGCGGTACAGGGTGCGCGCGCTCTTCAGCAGGTCGCTGTGGGTAGCCTCGAGCCAGGCGGCTTCCTGGCGCGATTGCGCCATGTCGGCGGCGATCACGCCATCCAGCTCGGCCAGCAGGTTCTTCGAACCGTTGCCGTTCTGCTTGTGCCAGGCGCGGAACTCGGCGTCCTGCACGTCCTTGATGGCGGCGATGTCCTTGCGCGCGAAACCGTCGAGCAGGCCCTGGGTCTTCTTGAGCACGTTGTTCAGGCCCTTGTCCACGCTGGCGTAGCGCACGTTCCAGGCCGGGTTGCCCATGGTGGCGGCGGCGATCACGGACAGGTCGGCGGTGATGCTGGCGACCTTGGCCGGGAAGTCGACGTCGCGCGCGAAGCGGATTTCCGACGGCAGCTTGTAGCGGCTGGTGCGCCCCGGGTAGCCGGCCAGCAGGATCGGATCGCCCGCCTTCAGGCCTTCGGCCGAGACCACCAGGAAGTCCTTCGACTTGTAGGGCACGTTGTCCGGCGACGGATCGGCCGGGCGGCCATCCTTGCCGACGTAGGCGCGCAGGAAGGAGTAGTCGCCGGTCTGGCGCGGCCATTCGTAGTTGTCGATGTCGCCGCCGAAGTTGCCGATGCGGTCGGACGGCGCGTACACCAGGCGCACGTCGCGGATCATCAGCTGCTTGATGCGGTAGTACTCCAGGCCGCGGTGGAAGGCCGGGACCGAGCAGCGGATCGACTTGTCGGTCTCGCACTCGGCGATCAGGGCCTTGATGCGCGACTCGACCAGCTCGTGGCGCTCGCGGCCGGACATGTTCGGGGACAGGCCCTTGAGCACGCGGTCGGTGACGTTCTCGACCTTCTCGGTCACGTACACCAGCGTGTTCGGGCCGCCCGGCAGTTCCTCGGCGCGGGTCTTGGCCAGGAAGCCGTTGACGATGTAGTTCTTCTCAGGGGTCGAATTGCGCTGGATGGCGCCATAGGCGCAGTGGTGGTTGGTGACCACCAGGCCGTCGGGCGACACGAAGGACGCAGAGCAGCCGCCCAGCGACACGATGGCGCTCATCGGGTGCTTGGTCAGGTCGGCCAGCTTCTCGGCCGGCATGGCGATGCCGATGCGCTTGAGTTCGGATTTCAGCTGCGGCAGCTGGTGCGGTTGCCATTGGCCTTCATCGGCGACCGCCACGGTGGCGGCGCCCAGGAGGGCGACGGGCAGGACGATGGATTTGAACAAGGTGGACCCCTGGATGAAAAAAAGCAAAGCGGGAGTATAGCCTTGTTGAGTTGGGGTGCGGTGGTTTTCTGGCGTATTGACAGGCTGTCAGGGGTGGCCGGCCGGAACCTGGACGGCGGCGCTCGCTGAAACAAGATAGTCGGCGAGCGCTCCCGGAGCCAATGCCTCCGCAAGGATGGCCGATCGGGCGCGGTTCGAGCCGGCATGGCGCGGATGCGGAGTACGGAAGGCCGTTACTCGTTCCTCCCCGCCTGCGTTGTTGCAGATCGGGAGGGTAAATTCCCAGATCCTCTTAGGAATATGGACCTGCGAAACCGCAAGGCCGGAAAACATCTGCTTCAGGTAACGGTCGCAGCTGCTGCCGGTCGTGAACACGATGAGCTGCGGCCGTAAAACCTCGAGCTGGACGCGCAGCAGTGCGCCCGACAGCCGGACTATCTCGCCACTAGCCGTGTCGTCGCCACGGACCGGGCGCGTCTTGGCGGCGTCGAAGCAGAACAGGTTCGCCCACACGGGCGCGTCCCGGGCAGCGCGCTCGGCCGGCGCCGCCATTGTACGCGCGGCTTCCCGGTAAAACTGGAAGAACTTGGAACGCTCGGCGACGGTTCCCACCTTCCGCCGGTGGAACTGCATCTGGTGGTCGAGGTAGGCGCGGACGGACGACATGCGGTCAGGGTGAGCCAAGTCCTTGCGCAGCGTCGAACCCCATCCTGCGGTCTCGCGCCCCACGATCATGGTTCTCACCTTGCTGGTCGCGTAGCTGTCGCTGACCGCCGGCACGAAGAGGCTCGACAGGTCGCGCTCGGCCGCCAGCTTCCGCAACGCGCCGATCTCGACGACTTCCGTGTAACGCTTGAGCAGCCGCTCATTGAGTTCGGCTGCGGTAGGCACGAATGTATCCAGTTTCATTTCTCCATATGTGCTCAACGTGGCCCCGACGCTTCAAAAGCACGTTTCCGGCGTTGCCCGCGCCATCGCGTAGCGCGGATGGATTGCGGTACGCCGCAGCGTGCCGTTCGCGTCGATGTACCGCGAGTCGGACACGAAGTCCTGCCTAAGCAGGTTCGACAGCGCAACGCGCAGCTGGGATTCCACAGCGAATACACATCCAGGTCGCGGCGCACGCTCTGGTAGCCCAGCTGATTGAGGTTGATGCGCACTGATATCGGAGTGAGAGCGGCATCATCAACAGAACGATACTACTTTGGCTTAAAACGCAAGATCTGACCGGGCCTTCTGTAAAAATCTCCCCCCACCCGCTTGCGTATTGAATCAAGATCCCATTGCTCGATAACACCCTGTGCATCCACAATCAGTCCCATAGGAGGGAGCTTCTCTCCAGGAAGATTAAAGTCAAGAGACACAACAACCTGCGCCCCCCATAGCCCAGTATCACGAACACAATTCGATATTTCATCTACAAGTTCGGGAGTTAGGAAACAAGGAGAAGTGACTACGATCTTTTGAGTCACCCCTCCCCAGCAATCGTCCACGACCCAGTAATCAGAATTCCCAAATGGATCTTCCTTTCCGTGCCTTGCACATACAGCACGTAAGGCATGATACAGAATTTCCCATTCTTTTTGATCAATAGATTTATTCATTTGAACGAATCGGCATCAGCCTCATGGCTCCGTTTATGATACGTTGAAAAATTCGATGATTGAAATTTCGGATTCTAGGATCCTGAGAACGCTTAACTTGGTTAATAAAATCATCAGCTTGCTGTGGCGTCATCTTCGCGCATTGAATGTTATTTTGGCTCTTCCACTTCTCATATAATTCACGAACGGCTTTATTGTAATCGCTGTGGCCGTCGCCATAGTTGTGTCCACCAGGGATCGGGCCAGTCGTCGCGCGATCAAATACACGTCGAGTCGCTTCAGGCAAAGGCTCGTTTCTCCACAGTGACTGCGGCACAAAATGATGACCAGCCAAACCGAAGGGATCGACCATCGAGATCGGATTTCCTTCAGCATAAGTATATGTATTTACTCCACCTGCAAGCCCGATTGGATCACTTTGAATGTAACGGCCGACCTTAGCATCAAAATACCGATGCCAATTGTACCAAAAGGCCAGTTTCGCTGTCGTAGTACTGCCCTGGGAACCCGAGATTGAACCCACTAACACTATCTACCACTACACGTCGCTCGAACGCAATATCTTCGGCACGCCACGCAACTTGTCCGCTTGCATTAGTAAGTACCTGCGGGCGTCCCAATTGGTCGTTGTGGCTCGCGTAGAACTGTCCGCCACGCGCCATGCCCATCAATTCACCATCAAGCCAAACGTAGTTCGCGTTCTGCGGACCACGTTCGGCGATCAACTGTCCGTCTGGACCGTAAATATAATACGTGCTGACACCACCGGAAATCTTCAGGACACGTTGATGAAGCATGTTGTAGCGATAAAGGCCTACTTCCGCGCCATTGATCAACACGTTACTTAACCGATTCCACTCTTCATATGTATAGGTCCGGCTACCATCATCGCGGGATTCAGCCGTCAAGTTGCCTCGAGCATCGTACCCGAAGCTGCGCCACTCACCGCCGCCACTCCACGAAATTAGCCTGTTGCTGTTTGGGTCAGTGTTGAACGTATAGCCGCCAATACCGGAGCGACTTTGATTGACAAGCGTATCAGCATGCCCCCAGCCAAAGCTTTGCCAGACTCCGTTGCTCAACGCAACGGTGGCGATATGGTCGTCCGCATCGTAGGTGATCGATGAGCTACGACCTGCATATACGTAGTCGCTGATAGTGTCAATCGTCCCGGTATTGGTATAACCGAAACCTAAATCGTGGGTTGATGGGCTCTGCAACCGTTGAGTGCGCCCATCGTTATCGAGCGTAATCATTCGGGGAAGGTTATTGCCAAACCGCCAAGCGTACCGAACATCGTTTGCAGGCTGGTACAAGAATCCACTTGCAAGGGTCGACCATACACCACCCAAGCTGCTCGTCAGCGCAGATACTCGACCATATCCATCATAGCTACGACCGACAGTCATGCCATCGGGATACGTCATCCCAGACAACCGTCCGGCTGCATCATAAGACCAGCTAGTCGTAAATACGTTTCCGTAGATATCATTGACCTGCTTGACCAGTTGGCCATACGCGTTGTAAGCATACGTAGTAGCGCCGGTCCAGTCGTTGAACCTGGTTAGCTTGCCGATACCATACGTGCCTTCGTCATAGGTGAACATGTAGCCCTTCTGTCCACTGCCGCGATAAGTAGGCCTGCCAAGCTTGTCCCATTCATAAAAAGTGACCTTACCGTCTGAAAACCTTTCAGTGCTCACTTTACCGGCGACGTCGTAGCTGTACGAGGTGAGTCCGGTATCAGGGCTGCTAATGCTGAGCACATCGCCAAAACCGTTATAGGTATAGGTTGTGGTAAGACCTCGCGGGTCAATAACTTGCCACAAATTGCCCGCCCCATCGTAACGATATTCTGTTACGCCGTTACCTGCTGCAGTACTACGAATCAGACGGTCTTGCTCATCGTAGTCATAGGAAACTTGGCGACCTGCAGCATCGCTAACGATTTTCAGATTGCCGTTGTTATCGTAGCGCCTGTCGATTCTTGTTCCGTTATTACCAATTTTCGCATATTCACGGCCAAGCGAATCGAAAAAGGTCGTCGCACTGAATTCCCCGCTAGCGTTTCCAGCCGGGGCGCTTCCGTTTAGATATGGCAACATTCGTGGCGAACTAACTCGAGTGGAATTGCTAGCAGCATCGAATGCAATTTGCGCATATTCTCCCTGGGCGTTGCCGATCGCATCCAGTCGTCCAGCCGAATTATAGCTAAAGCGTGTGACGCTTCCGTCAGGGTTTGCGATAGACGTGATTTTGCGATCATGATTATATGACCATGTCGTTCGCCTTGCGCCGATCTCGTTTTTCGCCCTTAACGTACCGTTCTCGTTGTACTCATAAGTAGTGAGAACGCCGTTAAGATCGGTATAGGACTGAGGAAGCCCTAAGCCATTATAGGAACCCCAATTTTCGCTCTGTCCTAATGCATTAATTTTGGATGATACATTGCCGTTCGTATCGTAATTTACCGTCGTTACAGCAGTAGCATTTCCTGGATAAGACGTCGCTGCGGCGACGCTGGCAAAAGTCCCGTTTGCACGAGTGCTGTAGGTGTAATTAACGCTACGTTGAGCTCCAGTCGTCAAATCTATAAAGGCCTGAGCAATCGGACGCAACCCGAGGGAGTCATAAGTATAAATTACTCGCAAATATGGGCTATTTGCCGAGTTTATATAGTCGATTTGCGTCACGCGTTTCGTAGGAAAAGTCACCCAAGAGTAGACTTTCTTGTTCGCGTTCGCAGTACCGGCCGCTGTAGTGACATCCAATAATTTTCCATCTGGGTCGAACGTATAGTCAGTTCTATTACCACTCCAGTCGACAGTATAGTCTATGAACCCGTTCGCATCATAGGCAGTGGAGGCCGCCGCCGAAGGACACGTCGAGCTCCCTGCTCGAGATATACTTGTTACTCTGCTTTCGCCACCGAAGGAAGCGTACGTATAAGTCGTGACCTGACCGCGCGCGTCGGATACGGTCGTTTGACCGGGTCCGTAAGTGAAATTATCTACTTCTTCCCCATTTTCAAAACCACTCTGCTGTACACGGCCATCAGCAAAGTAACTATATCGGCTATGTCGGACGCCGTTGATCGATATTCCCGTCAGCAGCGTAGTTCCGTTGGTAGCGCTCGTGTTCTCGTAATGGTATTCGCGGATATCAGGGTCTATGCCTGGCGAGATTACTTTAGACAGCATTCCGCTACCGTTGTACTCATACTTCCAAACCCCGCCGTTCGGATCGACAATTTGCGTCACACGGCGGTTAGAATTGAAAGTTAAGGATATAGAGCGGCCCAAATTGCTTGAGATTGTCATCACTCCAGCGCCAGCAGGCATTGCGCCAAAGGTCAGAACTTCACCACTAAGCCGGTCTGTTATCGTCCGCAGCACTCCGTTTAAGTCATACTGATAATTTTTATCGTCAACCAGACGCCCATAGCCACTACCTGCTCTCCAAGAAAAAGTACCCGCAGCAGAATTGGCAGATAGAGCGCCCGTAGCGGTATTGGCAGAGTATGAGTAGTAATCCGCGCGAGTAGTTGACTCATCCCTGTACACAACATACTTGTATGTTGTTCCATCAGGCTCAGTCACTCGGATAGAATTTGGAAGACTATAGCCAGCGTTGTTGACCCATACACCTTCGAAATACAATTTCGGATGATCGAGACTGGCGAGCCATTTAGCTCCAAACCAGCTTCCGGTAGTCGCTTTACTTCTATAAGTGCGGTCCAGACTTATCCCGTACATGCCGGAACTTAGGAAATCCGGTTCGTTCTTATATTTTTCGCCAGTTGTAACGACCACAGGCTTAGTAGTTGTGCAAGAAATAGCCGAATCGTTCACAGAAGGCGGTGGAGATTGTACGCCGATGCTGCCTAGGTACCCAAAGTAGGAGACCCCCGCCCTACTGCTATAAGAAGGTCTAGAAGCGCTGATAATGATCCGCGCTGCGACTGCTACTTCCCGCTCGCCGTCGACTAACACTTGCTGCGGGGTGTCTGCCCCCGTTGGATCCTTGGCAAATGCCAAATTGCTATTCAAAAGGATTGATGAAACGCCTACCTGAAGGGCTACCAATCTTATAACATTTTTGTTTCTCATATAAAGGAGCACTAGTTTAATGATCTTTTCAGCGAGCGGAAGCTTGCACTCTTCCCGGTTCGCTACGATTGCCGCAGCGCACTATCAATAATCATTCTAACGTTCGTGCATCCTAATAATCTAACTAACTGTAACTTTGAAATGATAGTATTTATATGAAGTAAACAATAAATCTTTCGAAATCGTGTCTCAAGAACTTATTATTAAAAATCGCTCTAGGGAACGAGCTGAACACGCTGGTAGGGTTAGAACCATTGAACAGGCTAATGTTTTTTGACATCTGAAACGCGGGTTATGTTGCAGTCCTTAGAACAAGCGACCTTTTGCTTGAGTACTCCGGTTGAGATATAGGTGGGCTCCTCCGCATCAGGTTTCGCTCGCTGTACAAGCTGCGCCAACCACACTCAGAAACGCGCCTCCAGCGTTACCCGCGCCATCGTGTAACCTGGATAGATCGCAGCACGTCGCAGCGTCCCGTTCGCATCGTTGTACTGCGAGTCCGATACGAAGTCCTGCCTGAGCAGGTTCGACAGCGCCACACGCAGCTGGTATTGCGGATTGAACTTCCACAGCGCGTACACATCGAGATCGCGGCGCACGCTCTGGTAGCCCAGCTGGTTGAGGTTGATGCGCACCGGCCCGCCGCTCTTGAAGGCGAAACTGGAGCCTGCCGACAGCTTGCCGCCGAGCGTCTTGTAATCCACGCCTAGCGTAGCCGATACGGGCGTCTGCTGGTCGAGCCGGTTGTCCGGCCCCGGCACCGCGTCCACGCGGGACCAGTTGCGCGCCAAGCTGGCGCGCAGGTCGAGGTCCGGCGAATCCTTCATCACCGCCGACAGCGGGAACTTCGCTTCCAGCTCCAGGCTGCGCGTGAGCGCCTTGCCGTCGTTGACCGGCGTCTGGATCCAGCGTCCGTTCTCGACAATCAGGCCCTGGCGCGTGAAGTCGCTGATGCGGCGCACCGAGACGCTCGCGCTCAGCAGCGCCTTCTCGGCCCAATAGTGCTCATAGGACGCGTCGATGCCGGTCGCCAGTTCCGGCTTGAGGTCGGGATTGCCGCGGAAGTCGGGCTCGGTCTGGCTGTTGTTGGGCGTGGTAAAGCGGCGCGGAATCAGGCTGCTGGCGGCCGGCGCCTTGTAGGTGCGGGTCAGCGCCAGGCGCAGCTGGTCGCGGCTGTCGGGCAGCTTGTACAAGGTCTGGGCCAGCGGGCTCCAGACGCTGCTGCGCCGGCTGATGGAGGCGAAGGTATTGCCTTCGCTGGTGGTGTCGATGCCTTCCCAGCGCAGGCCGGCGTACATCGACCAGCGCGGCGTCAGGTTCCATTCGTCCTGGGCGAACAGCGCCAGGCGCTTGACGCTGGCCTCATAGGTTTCGTTCGGTTCCACGACGCGGCCGGTGCGCGGGAAGACCTCGCGTTCGATGCGTGCATCGTCGCGCAGGGTGTGGCCGCCATCCCAGCCCATCGCCAGCGCATGGCCGGTCCGCCAGGGCATGGAAAGCTTGCCGGTGCTGGACAGGCCTCGCTCCCGCGTGGCGCTCCACACGCTGGAATCGCGGGCCAGCTCGCCACCGCTGGCGTCATTCTCGCGATACAGGCCCTTGGCGCGCAGCCCGTTGGCGCCGAGCTTGAGGTCGAGCTTGGCCCCGTCGCCCAGCTTGCGTACCCAGTTCAGGTCTGTACGTGCGATCGTGTTGCGGCCGGTCGAGCGCATGTCACGCGTGTCGTAGCGCGGCTGCGCGCCGAGCAGCGTGTCGGTGACGGCGTGACCGTGGTACTGGTTGCGGTTGTGGTTCACCAGCGACTGCCAGGTGAGCGTGTCGCCATCCTCCAGGTTCCAGTTGATGCGCGGAGTAAGGTTCAAGCCATGGGGGCTGCCTTCGTCGCGCTGGACCGTGCGGCGCAGGAGCGTCAGGCGGCCGTCCGGCGCGGTCGCGGTTTCTTCCGCCGGCGACGGGCGATCGAAGTGGAAGCGCCAGGCGCTGGCGTTCAGCGAATACGACATCTTGCCGGCGCGGTCGGACAGCTGCAGGCTGGCGTTCGGGTTGCTGGCGTCGCCGCTCTTGCCGACGCCGAGCTTCAGTTCGCGCTGCGCCTTCTGGATCGCCTTCTTCAGCACGATGTTGATCGTGCCGGCGATCGACTGGGTCGAAAACTCGGCGCTCGCCGCGCGCAGGATCTCGATGCGCTCGATCGCGTCGGGTGAAAGCTCGTCGATGGAGAAACCGGCGGGAGCCCGTTCGCCGTTGATCAGGATTTGCGTGTAGCCGCTGCCCAGGCCGCGCATGCGGATTTCGCCTCCGCCGCGCCCTGCGGCGCCGCTGACCGTGATGCCCGGCAGGCGCTTGAACACATCGAGCACCGAGGTGTCGCCGTAGCGCCGGATCTCTTCGTTCGTGACCACGATCTTGCTGGCGGTATCGTCGCGGCGCGGGTCGTAGGAAGAGGCATTGGCCTTGACCTCGACGGTCTGGATGTCGGCTCCCGGCTTCGCCTGGGGCGCAGGTGCGGGGCTAGTCTGGGCTTGGACAGGATAGGCGGCGAGGAGCAGTACGGCGGCGGTCGGGCGGAACATCGAAGAATGCAAAAACGATAAGGGATGCGTATTCTGCCGCAAGCCCGATGCGTGCGCCGGCTTTTTACAAAATATTCACCCCGCATCAGTGCGGGCGGATCGCTCCCCGGTACAAGGCATCGGTAATGCGCTCCTGGAAGCGCGATTCGGACGAGAAGCGGCCGGGCTGCAGCTCGGGGTTCGCGCCCACGCCGCTGCTCACGTAGATCATGCCGTCCTTCGTCTGCGGGTCGAAGACGAACAGCGCGTTCAGTCCCCACGACCAGCCGAGGTGCCCCACGCCCTTGAAGCCGCCGCCTTCGACCAGGCGGTCGCCGCTGGCGCGCCCCTCCTTGACCGTGCTGACGTCGAGGAAGTGCTGGTTGCCCAGTCCCCAGGCGTGGTACAGGCCGCGGAAATTGTCGCTGTCGCCGCTGCCGTTTGCGCCCTTCCCGCCCAGGGTCCACTGCCGGCTCAGCATCGTGGCGACGGTCTCTGGCTGGAGGATCTGCCTGTCGCCATGCCGGCCCTCGTTCATCAGCATCAGCATGATCGCGGCCAGCTCGCCGGCCGAGATGCGCAGGCTGCCCTGCGGCCCGAACAGGGTGCCGTTGGTGCCGGTCACGTACTGCTCCAGGCCCGGCGGCGCGGCCGGCGGCGCCGCGCCGAAGTCGTCGGACTGGGCGATCCACGGACCGTTGGGGTCCCATTTCTCCTCGCCGTCCTTCTCGCGCTTGCGGTACAGGGTGGCCACGTCGTCGATGCCGGCGGGCGCGAAGTCGGCCAGGTAGAAGCCGGCCTTCAGCCCCATCGGGTCGAAGACCAGCTTGCGCATCAGGCGGTCGAAGCGCTCGCCGCCGGCACGCTCCATGACGGTGGCGATGATGCCCGAGTTGAAGTTCACGTATTCGAAGAAGGCGCCCGGCGCAGCCTTCGCCGACCATGCCTCGCCCTTGCCGTAGCGCCGCCCGCCGGGAACCAGCACCTCGCGCAGGTCGACCGCCGGGTCCCACTTGAAGCCGCCCTCGTCGCGCAGCGAGGAGGTGTGCGTCATCAGCATGCGCAGGGTGATCGGGCGGTCGGGGAAATGCGGATTGCGCAGCCGGTAGCCGAGGTAGCCGCTCACGTCCGCGTCCAGCGCCAGGCGGCCCTGCTCGACCAGCTTCATGGCGCCGATCGCCGTCACCAGCTTGGAAATCGAGGCGATGCGGAACATCGTGTCCGCATCCATCGGCCGCGCCGGCGCGGTGCCGGTCGCCAGGCGCTTGCTGCCCAGCTGCCTGCTGTAGACGATCTCGCCCGCGCGGATCGCGACCACCGACAGGCCGGGGAGCGGCATGGCCGGATCGTGCATGATCGCTTCCAGCTGCCGGGTCAGGGCCGCCGCGGGCTCGGGCGGCAGCGGTGCGGCTGCGGCCGCAGTGGACACGAGGGAAAGCGCCAGCAGCGCGGCGGTCGGTTTCATGCGTTCTCCAGATGAGCGGTCGACCGCGTCATCTTAGAGCGCCGGCCGCGCGCTGGCGAATGCCAATGCTTGCCAAAGCCATAACCGCGAGCTAGGGCGATTCAGGCGTTCAGGTCGCCCAGCTTGCCCAGGCAGCGGCGCTGGAAGTTGTCCAGCCCCTCGGTGACGAAGGCGTCGTCTTCCTCGATCACGTCGGCATCGATCAGCAGGCGCAGCTTGGACACGCGGTCGCCATGGGCGAGCGCTTCCGCCAGCGGGGTGTCCGGCTTGCCGGCGTGGGCGATGGCGTCGGCCACCTCCTGCGGGAAGTTCCAGTGGGCCGCGATGACGGCGGACAGCTGGCGGCTGATGTTCAGCAGGCGCAGGCCGAAGTCGCTGTTCCCCGGCATGCGGCCGCCCTCGCAGTGGCGGTCGGCCATGCGGAAGGCCACGATCAGGCCGACGTTCTGCATCAGGCCCGCCAGGTAGGATTCGAACACGCTGGCCGACATTCCCGGCGCCAGCATGCTGGCTGCGAAGGCGCATTTCTCGGACTGGCTCCAGACGATCGGCAAGGCGTGGCGCGCAAAGCCCTCCACCTGCATCTTCACCAGCGGGCGCAACGCCACGCGCGCCAGCAGCATGCGCACGCCGTTCAGGCCCAGCATCATGACGGCCGCTTCCAGGGTCTTGATCGGCGTGAGCGGCTTGTAATAGGCGCTGTTCGACTCGCGGATCACTTCCGCCACCAGCACCGGGTCCGCCGACAGCTCGCGCGACAGCTCGGCGGTCGAGAGATTCTCGTCCATCAGGCCGCGCAGCAGCTTCGGGATCAGTTCCGGCACGCGCGGCACCAGCTCGGCGGCGCTGCCCGGGTGGTGGACCAGCATGCGCACGCCGTCGAGGATGCGGGTCTGGAGTTCCTTGGACGCGTCATAGCCAGCCGCCGCCGTCAGGAAGCGGTAATAGGTGGCGTCGACCTCCTTGTTCAGGGAACGAAGCTCGGCGTCCTGCTCCTCCTCGTCGAGCATCTCCTCCGTGTCTTCCGGGGCTTGTTCCTCTTTTTCCGAGCCGCTCAGTAGGCGGCCAATCCATTTTTTCATAGCGGTAGCTCTGCGTCAGCGAACCAATTGATTGTATTCTTTCCGCACGGAAACTTCCAGCTCGAAGTGATCCAAGCGTCAGCAATAGTCTACGCCCTTTTTATTGCGCTGCATCGGCCCGCCATCCGCCGCCCAGCGCCTGGATCAGCGCCACCGCCGCCGTCTGGCGGTCGGCCTGCACCTGGACCAGCGCGCGGCGGGCCGACAGGGCCGTCACCTGGGCCTGGACCACTTCGGTATAGCTCACCTGCCCGGCCTTGTAGCGGTTCAGCATCTGCTCCTCGACCAGGTTCGCCGCCTCGGCTGCCTGGCGCCGCAGGTCCTGCTGCTGGGCCAGCACGCGGGTGGCCGAGAGCTGGTTCTCGACGTCGGCGAAGGCGTCGAGCACCGTTTGGCGGTAGCGCGCCACGGCCGCCTGGTGGCGCGCCTCGGCGCCCTGGACCCCGGCGCGGGTGGCGCCGGCGTTGAACAGGGTCTGGGCGGCGGACAGGCCGAAGGACCATGCCGCCGCCGATGCCGAGAACAAGTCGCCGACCCGGCTCGCCGCGCCGCCGTAGGAAGCGCTCAGGCCGATGTTGGGGAAGTAGGCCGAGCGGGCCACGCCGATCTCGGCGTTCGCGGCCGCCACGTCGCGCTCGGCGGCGGCGATGTCGGGGCGGCGCTGCAGCAGGGTCGCCGGCACCCCGACCGGCACCTCCGGGATGGTGACGGCCCAGGGCGCGGCCGCCAGCGAGAACTCGCTCGGGGCCCGCCCCACCAGCACCGCGATCGCGTGCTCCAGCTGGGCGCGCTGGCGGGCCAGGCTCAGGGCATCGTTGCGGGCGTTGGCCAGCTGGGTCTGGGCCTGCAGCACGTCGGACTTGGCCGCGATGCCCGCATAGAAGCGGTTCTGGGTGATCTGCAGCACCCGTTCGTAACCCGCGACGGTCGTGCCCAGGAGGGCGCGCTGGGCGTCGAGCTGGCGCAGCGCGAAGTAGTTGGTGGCCAGCTCGCCCTGCACGGCCAGCCGCACGTTGGCCAGGTCGGCGGCGGTCGCCTGGGCGCTGGCCTGGGCGCTGCTCACGGAATTGCGCAGGCGGCCGAACAGGTCCGGCTCCCAGCTGCCGCCGATCGACACCCGGTATTGGTTGGAAGGCGAGCGCTCGCCGCCCCCTGCCCGGTCGGCGCCCGCGCCCAGCGACACCACCGGGAACAGCGAGGCGCGCTGCTGGGCGACCACGGCCCGGGCCTGGGCATAATTGGCCACTGCGGCCGCCACTTCCTGGTTGGCGCGCGCTGCTTCGTCGGCCAGGCGGGTCAGTTCCGCATCGCCGAACAGCTGCCACCAGGGCCCGCGCTCGAGCGCGTCGCTCGGCGCGGCGGGCACCCAGCCTTGCGCTTCCTTGAAGGCGGCGGGCTCGGGCGTGCTCGGGCGCTGGTAGGCGGGACCGACGGCGCAGCCGCCCGCAAGCAGCGCCAGGGTGAGGGTCAGGAGTGTGGGCGTGGTTCGCATAAATGTCATGGCTTGGCTAGGGAAGGACCGTCCTCGTCGTCGAGGGGATGCCGGGTCAGCTCGCGCTCCGATGCGGTCTTGGTGCGCAGCTTGTCGAGCAGGACGTAGACCACCGGCGTGGTCAACAGGGTCAGGACCTGGCTGGCGATCAGGCCGCCGATGATGGCCACGCCCAGCGGGCGGCGCAGCTCGGAGCCTTCGCCGAAGCCAATCGCGAGCGGCAGCGCGCCCAGGGCCGCCGCCAGGGTCGTCATCAGGATGGGCCGAAAGCGCAGCAGGCAGGCTTCACGGACTGCTTCAGTCGCACTCAGGCCGCGCGCTCGCTCGGCCTCCAGCGCGAAGTCGATGATCAGGATGGCGTTCTTCTTGACGATGCCGATCAGAAGGAAGACCCCGATCAGCGCGATGATCGAGAACTCCATCTTGAACAGCAGCAGGGCCAGCACCGCGCCGACGCCGGCCGAGGGCAAGGTCGAGAGCACGGTGACCGGGTGCACCAGGCTTTCGTACAGGATGCCGAGCACGATGTAGATGACGATGATGGCCGCCGCGATCAGGAAAGGCTGCTCCTTGTTCGATTCCTGCGCCGCCTTGGCCGTGCCCTGGAAGCTGCCGCGCACATTGGTCGGCATGCCGATGTCGGCTTCGGCCTGCCGCACCGCGGCCTGGCCGTCCTCCAGGTTGGCGCCTTCGGCCAGGTTGAACGACACCGTCGTGGCCAGTTCGCCGTCCTGGTGGTTGACCGAAGTCGGCGTCGAGCTTTCGTCGAAGCGCGCGAGGGCCATCAGCGGCACCATGGAGGTGGCGCTGGCGCCAAGAGCCTGGCCGCTGGACGGATCGCGCGCCGCGGTCAGGTTGGTGGGCGTGGATGCGATGGCAGCCGCAGCCTTCGCAGGCACGTGCACATCTCGCAGCGCCTCGGGCGACTGGGCGTAGCGCTGGGCCGCGCCCATCACCACGTGATACTGGTTCAACTCGTCGTAGATGTTGGCGACCTGGCGCTGGCCGAAGGCGTTGTACAGCGCGTTGGTGACGTCGCGCGTGCTGATGCCCATGCGCGCAGCCGTCTCCTTGTCGATGGTAACGAAGGTCTCGACGCCGTTCTCGGCCTGGTCGGTGTCCACGTCCACCAGGGCCGGCTGGCGCTTCATCGATTCGGCCAGGCGGGTCGCCCACAGCTTGAGGTCGGCAGCATTGTCGCTCTTGAGGGTGTACTGGTAAGTGGAATTGCTGGAGCGTCCGCCCATGCGCAAGTCCTGCACCGGGTTGAGGAACAGCGACACGCCGGTCACCCGCGCCAGCTGCGGGCGCAGGCGGGCGATCACGGCCTGCCCTGCCTCGCTGCGTTCGTCGGCCGGCTTGAGGTTGATGAACATGAAGCCCCCGCCCGCGCGCCCGCCGCCGGTGAAACCGACCACCGTGTCGACCGCCGGATCGCGCTTGATGATGTTGACCAGCTGGCGCATCTTGGCCTGCATGGCCTGGAAGGAGATGCTCTGGTCGGCGCGGATGCCGCCGCTGATCTGCCCCGTGTCCTGCTGCGGGAAGAAACCCTTGGGCGCGGCGGCGAACAGGTACACGTTCAGGCCGATCACGAACACCAGGCTGAACATCACCAGCAGCTTGCTGTCCAGCGCCCAGTCGAGCGAGTGCTCGTAGGCGCGCAGCACGCGTCCAAAACCTTTCTCCGACCAGCGCGCCAGGCGTCCCTGCTTGCGTTCTTTCTCGTTCCTGCGCAGCAGCCAGGCGCACATCATCGGCGTCGTGGTCAGCGAGATCACCAGCGAAATCATCACCGCAGCCGACAGGGTCACGGCGAACTCGCGGAACAGCCGCCCCACCTGCCCGCCCATGAACAGCAGCGGTATGAACACCGCCACCAGCGACAGCGAGATCGACAGCACCGTGAAGCCGACCTCGCGCGCGCCCAGCAGCGCGGCCTTCATGCGGTCCATGCCCTGCTCGATGTGGCGGCTGGTGTTTTCCAGCACCACGATGGCGTCGTCGACCACGAAGCCGGTGGCCACCGTCAGCGCCATCAGGGACAGGTTATTGAGCGAGAACCCCAGCAGGTACATGATGCCGAAAGTGCCAAGCAGCGAGACCACGGTCGCCACCGCCGGCACCACGGTGGCGCGCACGCTGCGCAGGAACACGCTCACCACCAGCACCACCAGCAGGATCGACAGCACCAGGGTGAACTCGATCTCGTGCAGCGAGGAGCGGATCGAATTGGTCCGGTCCGAGGCCACTTGCAGGGTCACGTCGCCCGGCAACTGGGCCTGCAGCGAAGGCAGCAGCGCGCGCACGCCGTCCACGGTCTCGATCACGTTGGCGTCCGGCTGGCGCGTGACCAGCACGATCACGGCGGGCTGGCCGTTGAACAGGCCGAGCGTATGGATGTTCTCGGGGCCGTCGATCACGTCCGCCACGTCGCGCAGGCGGATCGCGGCGCCGTCGCGCCAGGCGATGACCAGGTCGCGGTAGTCGGCGGCGCTGCGGCCGTTGCCCGTCATCGCCGGCTGCGAATAGATCTGGAAGCGGGTGCCGCCGCCTTCGATGACGCCCTTGGGACGGTTCGGATTGCTGGCCTGGATCGCGGCGCGCACGTCTTCGGCGGAGACGCCGTAGCGGTTGAGCGCATACGGCAGCAGCTCCACGCGCACCGCCGGCAGGGAACCGCCGCCGATTTCCACTTCGCCGACGCCTTTCACCTGGGCCAGGCGCTGCTGGATGATGTTGGAGACCGATTCGTAGATCTGGCCCGGCGTACGGGTCCTGGAAGTGAGCGCCAGGATGATGACCGGGGCGTCGGACGGGTTGGCCTTGCGGTAGGTCGGGTTGCTGCGCAAGGTGGCCGGCAGGTCGACGCGGGCGGCGTTGATGGCCGCCTGCACCTCGCGCGCGGCGGCGTCGATCTTGCGGTTCAGGTCGAACTGCAGGCTGACGCGGGTCGAACCGGTGCTGCTGCTGGACGTCATCTCGTTGACGCCGGCGATGGTGCCAAGCCTTCGCTCCAGCGGCGTGGCGACGCTCGAGGCCATGGTCTCCGGGCTGGCGCCGGGCAGCGAGGCCGACACCGAAATGGTCGGGTAATCGACCTGCGGCAGCGGCGAGACCGGCAGCACGAAGAAGGCCGCGATGCCCGCCAGCGCCAGGCCCAGGGTCAGCAGGACGGTGGCGATCGGGCGCTCGACGAAGGGCCGCGACAGGTTCATGCGCCCGCCTCCTTCGGCGTATCAGGTCCCTTGTTCCGCGCCTTGCCGGTCCGGCGGCGGGCCAGGCGGTCGAAGGCCAGGTAGATCACCGGCGTGGTGAACAGGGTCAGGAGCTGGCTCACGATCAGGCCGCCGAAGATGGCCAGGCCCAGCGGCCTGCGCAGTTCGGCGCCCTCGCCCCAGCCGAACATCAGCGGGATCGCCGCGAACAGCGCGGCCAGGGTGGTCATCAGGATCGGGCGGAAGCGCAGCAGCGCGGCCTGGCGGATGGCGTCCAGGGGCGCCTTGCCTTCGTCGCGCTCGGCCTCGATGGCGAAGTCGATCATCATGATGGCGTTCTTCTTGACGATGCCGATCAGGAGGATGATGCCGATAATGCCGATCACGCCCAATCCCTGCCCCGTCACCCACAACGCCAGCAGCGCGCCCACGCCCGCCGACGGCAGGGTCGACAGGATGGTCAGCGGGTGGATGTAGCTCTCGTACAGCACGCCCAGCACGATGTAGACGCAGACCACGGCGGCCAGGATCAGCCACAGCTGGTTGGAGAGCGACGCCTGGTAGGCGCCGGACGCGCCCAGGAAGCTCATCGATACCGAGGCCGGCATCCTGATCTCCCCGGCGGCGGCCCGGATGGCGTCCACGGCCTGGCCCAGCGAGACGCCGGAGGCCGTGTCGAAGCCGACCGTGGCCGCCGGGTACTGGGCCACGTGGGTGACCTGCAGCGGCGCCTCGCGCTCGGTGATGGTGGCCACGGCCGCCAGCGGCGTCGGCTGGCCGGAGCTGGTGCGCAGCTGCAGGTTGGCCAGGCTGTCCAGGGACGTGGCCTGGTCCTGTTGAGCTTCGAGGATGACCCTGTACTGGTTGGTCTCGGTAAAAATGGTCGAGACGATGCGCTGGCCGAAGGCGCTGTACAGGGCGTCGTCGATGGAGGCGGCCGTCACGCCCAGGCGCGACGCGGTGTCGCGGTCGATGTCGATGAAGGCCGCCGCCCCGGTGGCGCCGGCGTCGGTGGTGGCGTTGCGCAGCTGCTTCAGGGTGCGCATCTTCTCGACCAGCTTGTGCGCCCACTGGTTGACGGTGGCGCTGTCGGCGCCTTCGATCGACAGGCGGTACTGGGTCGGCCCGCTTTCGGCGTCGATGGTCAGGTCCTGGGTCGGCTGCAGGTAGAGGGTTACGCCGGCCACATTCGCCACGCGGCTGCGCAGGCGCTCGATGATTTCTTCCTGGTCGCCGCGGTCGGCCTTCAGGTTGATCAGCATGGTCCCGGTATGCAGCATGGTGTTGTTGGCCGCGTCCACGCCCACGTAGGAGCTGAGCGAGGCGACTTCCGGGTCGCGCAGGATTTCGCGCGCGGCGGCCTGCTGGAGCTGGGCCATGTCGCGGTAGGAGATCGACTGGCGTGTTTCCAGGCGCGCCTGGAGCTGGCCGGTATCCTGGGTCGGGAACAGGCCCTTCGGGATCACCGCCCACAGCAGCGCGGTCAGCACCAGGGTGCCGAGCGCCACGATCAGGGTCAGGCCCTGGCGCGCCAGCACCCAGCCAAGGGCCACGTCGTAGCGCTGGATGACGCGGTCGAAGAAGGCTTGCGTCTTTTGGGCCAGCCGGCCCGGATGCTCGTCCTCGCGGGCGCGCAGCCAGCGCGCCGACATCATCGGCACCAGGGTCAGCGAGACCACGGCCGAGATCAGGATCGTGATCGCCAGGGTCACCGCGAATTCGCGGAACAGGCGGCCGACCACGTCGCCCATGAACAGCAGCGGTATCAGCACGGCGATCAGCGAGACGGTCAGCGAAATGATGGTGAAGCCGATCTGGGTGGCGCCCTTGATGGCGGCGGCCATCGGTTTTTCGCCCTCCTCGATGTAACGGGCGATGTTCTCGATCATGACGATGGCGTCGTCGACCACGAAGCCGGTGGCAATGGTCAGCGCCATCAGCGACAGGTTGTTCAGGCTGTAGCCGAGCAGGTACATGATGCCGAAGGTGCCGATCAGCGAAATCGGCACCGCCAGGCTGGCGATCACGGTGGCGCGGATGCTGTGCAGGAAGGCGAAGATCACCAGCACCACCAGCACCACGGCCAGCAGCAACTCGATCTGCACATGGTGGACCGAGGCGCGGATGCCGGCGGTACGGTCGCTCAGCACGTCCATGCGCACCGAGGCCGGCAGGCCGACCTGCAGCTCGGGCAGGCGCTCCTTGATGCCGTCGACGGTGGCGATCACGTTGGCGCCCGGCTGGCGCTGCACGTTCAGGATGATGGCGGGCTTCATGTTGGCCCAGGCGCCGAGGCGCACGTTTTCGGCGCTGTCGACCACGCGCGCCACTTCTTCCAGCTTGACCGGCGCGCCGTTGCGGTAGGCCACGATCAGGTTCTTGTAGTCGGGGACGGTGAGCAGCTGGTCGTTGGCGTTGATCGCGTAGGAGCGCGTGGGGCCGTCGAAGTTGCCCTTGGCGCTGTTGGCGTTGGCGGCCGTGATCGCGCTGCGCAGGCTGTCCAGGCCCAGGCCGTAGGAAGCCAGCGCTTCGGTATCGGCCTGGATGCGCACCGCGGGGCGCTGGCCGCCCGAGAGCGTGACCAGGCCGACGCCGGAGACCTGGCTGATCTTCAGGGCCAGGCGGGTGTTAACCAGGTTCTGGACCTCGGTCAGGGGCAAGGTGTCGGAGGTGATCGCGAGCGTGAGCACCGGGGCGTCGGCCGGGTTGACCTTGGCGTAGACCGGCGGGGCCGGCAGGTCGGTGGGCAGCAGCGAACCGCCGGCGTTGATGGCCGCCTGCACTTCCTGCTCGGCCACGTCCAGGGTCTGGCCGAGGCCGAACTGGAGGGTGATCACCGAGACGCCGGCGGCGCTGGTGGAGCTCATGCGGGTCAGACCGGACATCTGGCCGAACTGGCGTTCCAGCGGAGCGGTGACGGTGCGGGCCATCACCTCGGGACTGGCGCCGGGGTACAAGGTCTGGACCTGGATGGTCGGGAAGTCGACCTGGGGCAGCGCGGACAACGGGAGGAAGCGGTAGCCGACCAGGCCGGCCAGGACGATGGCCAGCATCAGGAGGGCCGTGGCGACCGGGCGGTGGATGAAGGGGGTGGATGGGCTCATGCCGACAGCTCCAAACCGTCGTCGTTCCGGCGAAGGCCGGAACCCAAGTTTGCATGCGTACCCGGCTGCTCAGCAAACTTGGGTCCCCGCCTGCGCGGGGACGACGGAGCTGAGGGCGCAGGGCGGACACGATACGTCATTGCTGCGCTCCCTGGCGCTGGCGGCCCTGCCCTTGCCCGCGTCCACCGGCCGGACGGTCGCCCGGCAGCGTCACCTTGGCCCCATCACGCAGGCGGTCCGCCCCTTCCGTGATCACTTGTTCGCCAGCCTTCAATCCAGTACGCACCTGCACCTTGTCGACCGTCGCCTCGCCCCGCGTCACCGGGCGCATCGCCACCGTCTTCTCCTTCGCATTCAGCACATACACGAAGTCCCCGTTCGCCCCATGCCGCAGCGCCGTCACCGGCACGACCACGGCGTCCTTGATCAGGTTCACCTGCAACCGCAGGTTGACGAACTGGCTCGGGAACAGCTTGCCGTCGGCATTCGCGAAACGCGCCTTGGCGCGCACCGTGCCGGTCTGGACGTCCACCTGGTTGTCGAGCGCGCTGAAGGCGCCGGTCGCCAGGGTCTGGCTGCGCGTGCGGTCCAGCGCCGTCGCTTCCATCCTGGCCTTGGCCCCGATGCGTTCCTGCAGGGTCGGCAGCTGGTCTTGCGGCACCGTGAATTCGACGTCGATCGGCGAGAGCTGGGTGATCACGGCGATGCCGTTGGCATCGCCGCTGCCCACCAGGTTGCCGATGTCCACCGTGCGCAGGCCGACCCGGCCGCTGATCGGCGCCTTGACCGAGGCATAGCCCAGGTTCAGGCGCGCCGTGCCTTCCGAGGCGCGGTCGGTCATGACGGTGCCCTCCAGTTGCTTGACCAGCGCCGCCTGGGTATCCACTTCCTGGCGCGCGATCGAATCCTGCTCCAGCAAGGTGCGGTAGCGCGACAGGGTTACCCGCGCGCTTTCCAGCTGGGCCTCGTCGCGCTGGCGCTGCCCGCGCGCCTGCATCAGCGCCATCTCGAAGGAACGCGGGTCGATGGTGGCCAGCACCTGGCCCTCCTTGACCAGCTGCCCTTCGGTGAAATGGATCTTCTGGATCACGCCGGACACCTGCGGACGCACCGTCGCCGTCGCCGCAGGCACCACGGTGCCCAGGGCATCGAGCGTGACGGGAATATCGGCCTGCTCGGCAGTCGCCACACCAACCGTGGTCGCCGGCCCGCCGCGGCCCCGGCCTCCTCCGCCTCCCGGTCCGGCTGCGCGCGCTCCCGGAGCCGCTCCTGCGGCAGCCGGTCCGCCGGCGGGATTGCCCGCCGGGCGGTGCGTCAGGTACCAGGCCAGCGCCGCCAGTCCCACCATCGCCAGCACGGCGATGACGGTGCCGACGATGCGCGCGCGGCGCGGTTTGGCGGTGGGCGGGGCGCCATGCGTGAGTGGCGTACGGGTCGTGGTCGGGGGCTCCCTGGTGTCCATGCTCTTCCTTGTCTTTCCGGCCAGAACGGCATTGTGTTCTTCAGTGTCCGGTTGACTGTAGCATGGTGTTTTTGCGCGATATGTTTCATAACGTACATTGCGCGCGCCCTGGTTCCCACACTGGCGCCAGGGGCTTTACATCGATTTACACCGTTCGCCGCCTGTTCCCGGCAAGTCAAGGAAAAACGGGCGCGAAACCTCCGTTCCGCGCCCGTTGATCCGTGTAGGAAACGGTTACAAACTCGCTACATGTCGAATCATGGCAGGCCGCACAGGCAGTGCGTGACGGCCGCAAACGGCTTGCGCTCCCTGGTCAGCTCCGACAGGAAGGCCATATCCCGGGCCACCTCCGCCACCGGGCCGGCCGGCATCGCTTCCTCGAGCAGGCCGAGCTTGACCTGGATGGTCACCGCCTGGGAGGCGGACGCGCCCATCAGCTGCAGGAAGCGTTCGACGCGCGATACCGGACGCTCGACATAGTCCACGCGGTACCCCTCGCCGAGCCTGGCGCGGCGGGCGGCGGAGTTCAGGGCGTCCTCGTAGCTGCCCAGGCGGTCGACCAGGCCGCGCTCCTTGGCCTGGGCGCCGGTCCAGACCCGGCCCTGCCCCACTTCGTCGATCTTGGCCGGCGTGGTCTTGCGCGCCGCGGCCGCCTTGCTGGTGAACTCGGCGTAGACGTGGTTGATGCTGCTCTGGACCACCTGGCCGAAGCGCGGATCGAGCGGTCGCAGCGGGTTGTAGGCGTCGGCCAACCAGGTCGTGGTCACGCCGTCGGTATGGATGCCCAGCTTGTCGCGCACCTTCTCGGCCGTCGGCAGGATGGCGAACACGCCGATCGAGCCGGTGATCGTGTAGGGGTCGGCGATCACTTCGTCGGCCGCCATCGAGATCCAGTAGCCGCCCGATGCCGCCAGGCTGCCCATCGACACCACCACCGGCTTGCCGGCGGCGCGCGTGAGTTCCAGTTCGCGGCGGATCAGCTCGGAGCCGTAGGCGCTGCCGCCAGGGGAGTCCACGCGCAGCACGACGGCCTTGATTTCGTCGTCCTCGCGCGCCTGGCGGATCAGGTTGGCCGTGGTCAGGCCGCCGACCACGCCGGGGCCGCCCAGGCCTTCGGTGATGTTGCCGGCGGCGACAATCACGCCGACCGCGCTGCCGAAAGGCTTCTGCGGGTGGCGCGACAGGTAGTCGTAGAAGCCAACCTGGCGGAAGGATTTGGTGTCGTCGTCGTAGACGCCGCGCTTGATCAGCATGGCGCGGATCTCGTCGCGGGTCTTGAGGCCGTCGACCAGCTTGTTGGCCAGCGCCACCTTGGCGAAGCTGCCGCCCGCAGCTTCCATCTGCTGCGGCAGGCTGTCGACAAAGCGTGCGACGGCGCCGGAGTTCAGCTTGCGGTTCTTCTCGACCTCGCCGGTATACCCGGTCCACAGGGCGTTGAACAGGTAGGTGTCGGCTTCGCGCGCGGCGTCCGAGGGGCCGTTGGCGATGTAGGGCTCGGCGAAGCTCTTGTAGGTGCCGACCTTCATCAGGTTGACGGTCACGCCCAGCTTGTCCAGCGCGTCGCGGTAATAGTTCTTGTGGCGGCCGAAACCCTCGATCAGGACCATGCCCATCGGGTGCATGTAGACCTCGCTGGCGTGCGAGGCCACCAGGTAGCGTTTCTGGTCGTAGTTGCCGCTCCAGGCCACCACCTTCTTGCCGGCAGCCTTGACCCGGTCGACGCCGGCCCCGAATTCACGCAGCATGGCCAGGCCGCCGCCGTCCATTTCGTCGAGCAGCAGCACGACGGTGGAGATGTTCGGGTCCTTGGCGGCCTTGTCCAGGACTAGCATCACGTCGCGCAGCAGCACGGTGCGCTTGCTGTCGCCGCCAACGCTGTCGAGCACCGTTTCACGCAGCGAGGCCTGGTACTGCTCCACCAGGTCGCCCTTGAGCTCGAGCACCAGCGCGGTATTCGCGCCCAGCGGCTTGACGCCGCTGCCGCCGAAGATCATCCAGGCTAGCAGGATGATAAAGAGCAGGAACAAGAGGTTGACGAAGGTGCGGCGGGTCGCGTCGAGCGCGCTCCACAACCAGCTGAAGCCGCGCCGCACGGCGCTGAAAGGCTTGAATGCCATCGAAACTCCCATCAATGAATGGACGCAGCGTTCTGTCAGGCGGCAACGGTGGCCGGTCCGGCCCCGGCCGGTGCGCGCTGCGAGATCGCGAACAGGCCGATAAATACCAGTATGCCATTAACCATAAGCAATTCCAGCCCGAGTCGGTAAGAGCCGAGCAGGTAAGCCTGATTGTACTCAAGGAGCGCACAAAGGATCGGTGCGCCAATCGTCACGAACGGCACCAGGCGATCTAGCAGGGTGCGCCTGGTCATCATGCCGAAGGCGAACAGGCCCAGCAGCGGGCCGTAGGTATAGGCGGCCAGCTTGAGGATCACCACGATCATGCTCGGACTGTCGGCCATCTTGAAGCCCAGCACCAGCAGCAGGAACAGGAAGGCGAAGCCCAGGTGCACGTGGCGGCGCAGGCCTTCCTTGCCGGCTTCGCTGAGGTCGGTGCGGCGCTTGATGCCCAGGATGTCGATGCAGAAGGACGAGGTCAGCGCGGTGATGGCGCCGTCGGCGCTGGGGAACAGGGCCGAGATCAGGGCGATCAGGAAGATGATCTGCACCGTGGCCGGCAAGTGGCCCATGACCACGGCCGGGAAGATCTTGTCGCCGGTGGCGGTCACGCCGGCGGTCGGAGCGTACAGGTAGAGCAGTCCGCCCAGGAACAGGAAGGCCATCAGCACCACCACCAGCACGGCGGTCAGGGTCAGCAGGTTCTTTTGCGAGTCGCCCACGGTCTTGACCGAGATCGTCTTCTGCATCATCTCCTGGTCCATGCCGGTCATGGTCAGCACGATGAAGGCGCCGGCGACGATCTGCTTGAGGAAGAAGTTGGGGCTGTCGAAGTCCATGGTGAAGATGCGCGACAGGCCCTGCGACTGCATCGCGTTCAGACTCTCGGGAACCGACATGCCCAGCTCGTTCAGCAGGAACCAGACGCAGGCGAACAGGCCGAACAGCATGCAGGTGGTCTGCAGGGTGTCGGTCCAGACAATGGTCTTGACGCCGCCCTGGTAGGTATACATCAGGATCATGACCAGGATGACCAGGGTCGTGATCCAGAACGGAATGCCCAGGCTGTCGAGGATGATCGCTTGCAGGATATTGACGACCAGGTAAAGACGCGCCGTGGCGCCCAGCAGGCGCGAGATGATGAAGAAGCCCGCCCCGCTCTGGTAGGCGCGGCGTCCCAGGCGCACGTCGAGGTAGTGGTAAATCGAAGTCAGCTTGAGCCGGTAGTACAGCGGCAGCAGCAGGTAGGCGACCAGGATGTAGCCGATCACGTAGCCGATCAGGATCTGCGCATAGCCGAAGCCGTCCGCGCCGACATTGCCGGGCACGCTGATGAAGGTGGCGCCGGACAAGGTGGTGCCGACCATGCCGAAGGCGACCAGCATCCAGTTGCTGCTCTTGTTACCGATGAAGAAGCTGTCGTTGTTGGCGTTGCGCGAGGTGGCCCAGGCGACGCCCAGCAGCAGGGCGAAATACGCGATCAGGATACAGAAAAGCAGGACGGGAGACATAGGACGGCGGGAGGGTGAGGTTGTCGTTTCGCACAGCAATATACACCGAAGCGACGACCCCGCCTATTGCCGACAGGTTCACACCTATTCCATCAGGTTCTAGGCTTCCTCGCCCTGCACCCGCTCGAAGGGACCGATGCAGGTTTCCATCGTCTCGTCGGCGCACATCAGGAACAGGGCCCCGGACGGGTGGAAGCGGATGAAGTTGGTGGCGCGGGTGCCCACCTTCATGATGGCGCCGGAACAATCCTTCTTGCCATTGTCCTTGGTGATGCGGTCTTCCAGCCGATAGAAGCCCTTGGCGCTGGGCTTGTCGGGGATCTTGAATTCGCTCTCGGACACTTCCTCGGCGCTGGTGACGAGCGTGGTGCCGTCGCCGCGGAAGCGGTAGGTCTCGGAGCAGCCCAGTTCGGGCAGGCTGAGGCGCCAGATGCCGAGGATGGGATGGTCGGCCGGTGGCGCTGCCGCCGCCAGCCCGCTCAGGGAAAACAACAGCAACAGTCCGGCAGGCACTCGCATGGCAGGCTCCTTCGGCGGGTCATTGCAGCGTCGCCCGCGCCATCGCAGGCCTTTCCATTATTGCAGCAGCTGCGCGCGTGCGGCGCACACGCGCAGCTTCGCCAGGTCAGCCGTTCTCCGAGCCCGTTTTGGGCTTGGCCGGACGGCGGCCGCGTGCGGCGGGCTTGCGCGCCGGCGCCTTGTGGGCGGGACGGGCCGACTTCTTGCGCGCCGGTTTACCTGCTTCGTCTTCGCCCTCTTCCGTTCCGGTCACGGCCGGCTCCGCTGCCGGTTCGGCCGGTTCGGCCGGTGCGGAGTCAGGCGCCGGCTGCTCGGCCACGGGTTCGGCCACGGATGCGGCAGCAGCGGCCTCCGCTGCCTTCTGGGCGGCGGTCTTGCGTGGGGCACGGCGGCGCTCCTTGGCCGGCGCCGGCGCCGGCTCGGCGGCCGGGATTTCCAGCGGCGCCGCTTCGGGAACGGCGTCCGCTGCCGATTCAAGTGCAGGCTCAGGCGCCAATGGCGGCACTGCGTTGTCGGCATCCGGCAAGCCCGCTTCCGGCACCGGCGCAGCCTGCTCGCCGCGCCCGCCCTGCTTGCGGCCGCCACGGCCGCGGCGGCGCGATTCGCGCACCGGCTCTTCCTGCGGCGCCTCCAGGGCGGCCACGTCGGCTTCGGCCTGGAACGCCTGTTCGGCGAGAGGCGCTTCGATCGCCGGCTCCGCGGCCGGAACCAGCACCGGCGCATGCGCGCTGCGGTACACATAGGTGCCTGATTTCTCGTCGCGGCCGAACTCGAACAGGCCGCGCGTCTGCGCTTCCTCGAGCAGGTTGCCGAAGGTACGGAAGCCGTAATAGGTCTCGTTGAAGTCCGGACGGCGGCGCTTGAGCGTGTCCTTCAGCAGCGAAGCCCAGATCTTGCCGGTATCGCCGCGCTCGGTCACCAGGGCGTCGAAGGTCTCGACGACCATCTCCAGCGCCTGCACCTTGCGCGCTTCCAGCTCTTCCTTGCGGCGGTCGTCGCTCGGGCGCTTGTTCTGCGGCTGGCCGCGGCGCGCGTCCTGCTCTTCCTTGCGCTTGGCGGCGGTGCGGCGCTGCTCGCGCACCAGGTCGTCGTAGAAGATGAATTCGTCGCAGTTGGCCACCAGCAGGTCCGAGGTCGACTGCTTCACACCCACGCCGATCACCTGCTTGGCGTTCTCGCGCAGCTTGGAGACGAGCGGCGAAAAGTCCGAATCGCCGCTGATGATGACAAAGGTATTGACGTGGGACTTGGTGTAGCAGAGGTCGAGCGCGTCGACCACCAGGCGGATGTCCGCCGAATTCTTGCCGGACTGGCGCACGTGCGGGATCTCGATCAGCTCGAAGTTCGCTTCGTGCATGGTCGACTTGAAGCCCTTGTAGCGGTCCCAGTCGCAATAAGCTTTCTTGACGACGATGCTGCCCTTGAGCAGAAGGCGTTCCAGCACCGGCTTGATGTCGAATTTTTCGTAGTTGGCGTCGCGAACGCCGAGTGCGACGTTCTCGAAGTCGCAGAACACCGCCATGCTGATGTTGTCGGAAGATGAAGCCATGAATTGTTGTTTTCTGGAAAATATTGGGAATACCAGAGGCGATTATACGCAACAAGGTCTGCCGGGCATGCACAAGCTGTAAACGCCCGCATCTGGCACAATGCCGGGGCTTACGCATCCAACCGCTATCATGCAAAAACCGACCCTGACTTATCTTCACGTCCGCCCCAACGAGGAACTGCCGCCCGTCGGCCTGCTCCCGTCCGCCCCTTTCCTTGCCGTGCTCGTGATCGACGAGGTCTGCGAAGAAATGTGGCGCTGGGAAGCGAGCCGCTGGCTGGCCGGTTCGCACTGCCGCTACGTGCTGGCCTGGGGCCAGTACTGCGAAGACTGGGCGGAGTCGGTGGACGACGCCAACCTCGAGGCCTACGACTACGACGACATCCCGGAAGACAAGCTGGTCATGACCACCTCGCACGAGGAAGAGGAGCTGGACGACGTGTTCTGGTTCGCCAAGCACCGGGCCCGGCATCCGACCCTGGTGCTGTCGCATACGGTGATCATCCACATCGCCGAGCGTGGCCACAAAAATGTGCTGGAGAAGCAGTACGGCCAGGCCTAGCATCTAACTGCCCACTTTCCTCCCACTAGCCGGCGAATCAAATCACGTCAGAGCCGCGCCAGCGTATTGCGATCCGGCGCCCCATCGAAATACTTGTCGATGCAAGCCTGGAACACGGCCACATCCGGCGCCACGTCGGCGAACAAGGTCATCGACGAGTGGAATTTCACGTCGTCCGGCGGCGGAAACACATCCTCGATGGCGTCGGCATCGAGCGCGGCCACGATCCCCGCGCACTCGTTCATGCGATGGCCCAGCAGCGAATGCGCCAGGTAGGCCGCCGCCTCGTCGGCCGAGCGGATCGCATAGCGCTGCGACATTTCGCTTTGTCCGAGCCCGGCGATCTGCGGAAAGATGAACCACATCCAGTGGCTGCGCTTGCGCCCGGCGCGCAGTTCGGCCACGACCGTGTCGTACACCGGCGCCTGCGCATCGACGAAGCGTTGCAGGTCGAATTCGTCGCTCATGGTCTGCTCCCCTTGTTCACATATTGTCCCTTAGATGCTACAGGCTCGCCGTTGTTTGCTAAAGTGACGCACGATGAATTCCGAACACCTCACCCTGCTCCTGGTCCGGGAGATGCCTTACGGTAAATACAAGGGACGCAAGATCGCCGACCTGCCCGGCCATTACCTGGGCTGGTTCGCGCGTGAAGGCTTTCCGAAGGGCGAGCTGGGCCAGTTGCTGGCCCTGATGTACGAACTCGACCACAACGACCTGCGCTCCCTGCTCCATCCGCTGCGCGCCCGCCCAGTGGGTGCGCGAGGCGGAAGCGGGTCACCCTGACCCTCGCCTATACTGAACGAGCGACCGTCCATACCGGCGCCGCTATATAATCTGGGCAACTTCTTCTTATTGAACAGATGCCGAACGAACCCACTTCCACGCCGCTCGTGCTGGTGGTCGAAGATGACGACCACATCGCCCAGGTCCTGCGCTTCATGCTCGAACGCCAGGGCTACCGCGTCACCCACCTTGCCGACGGCCGCGCCGCCAGCGAGCACATCGCCACCGCCACCGTCGCGCCGGACCTGATCCTCCTCGACGTGATGCTGCCCTACATCGACGGCTTCGAGATCGTGCGCCTGGTGCGCGAGCGCGCCGACTGGGCCGCGGTCCCCGTCCTGATGCTGACGGCCAAGAATACCGAGCGCGACACCGTGCGCGCCCTGGACGCCGGCGCCAACGACTTCGTGATCAAGCCCTTCCAGCCGAACGAATTGCTGGCCCGCGTGCGCCGCTTCCTGAGGCCCGCCGCATGACGGTGGCATTCTTCATGATTCCCGTCCGAGGCCGCATTGGCGATCGTCCAGTCGTCTGATCCCTTCGTCACCGTCGCGCTCTGGACGGGAATCGTCGCGCTTGGCCTCACGCTCCTGCTGAGCCTTCAAATCGTCCAGCTGCGGGTGTCGCTGCGCCGGCGCGAACGCCACGAAGCACGCGTGCTGGCGCGCTGGCGCCCGCTGCTGAACCAGACCATCGTCGGCGAACGTCCCGATCTGCCTGTCCTGGCCCCGCGCGAGCGCCTGGCTTTCCTGCGCCTATGGGTGCATTTGCAGGGTTCGCTGCGCGGCGAGGCCACCGAGGCCCTCAACGCCATGGCGCGCGAGCTGGGCGCGGACCGCCTGGCGCGCGCGATGCTGGCCCGTGGCGCGCGCGAGGAACGCCTGCTGGCGGTGCTGGTGCTGGGCCACCTGCGCGACCGCGAAGCCTGGCCCCAGCTGCTGCCGCTGGCGGAGCTGAGCGACAGCGCGGCCTCGCTCACCGCCCTGTGGGCGCTGGTGCGGGTCGATCCCGATGCCGCCGCCGAGTACCTGACGCCGCTGTTCATCGAACGCGAGGACTGGGCGCTGTCGCACGTGGCCGGCATCCTGCAGCAAGCCGCAGCGCCCACGGCGAAGGTGCTGGGACGCGTGCTGCCCACCCTGCCGCGGGATCGCCTGCCGCGCGCGCTGCGCATCGCCGAGGCGCTGCGCGTATCGCTGCCGGCCGAGGTGCTGGCCGGCGCCCTGCGCAGCGATGCGGTGCCGATCGTCATCGCCGGCCTTCGCGGCGTGATCACGCCCGAGACCATCCAGGAGGTGCGCGCCCTGCTCTCCCATGAAGACTGGCAGGTGCGGGTGCAGGCCGCGCGCGCGCTGGGCCGCATCGGCACGCGCGAAGACGCCGACCGCCTGGGCGCCCTGCTGGCCGACCCGCAATGGTGGGTGCGCTACCGCGCCGCGCAGGCGCTGCGCGAACTGCCGGCCCTATCGCGCGCCGACCTGGAACAGCTGCGCGCCTCGCTCACCGACCGCTTCGCGGCCGACATGCTGCAGCAGGTGCTGGCCGAGGAGGAGACAGCATGAGCTTCAGCCACTTCCTGGTCGAATTCATCACCTGGTTCGTGTTCTGCTACTTCATCGCGCTGAACGTGGGCTACCTGACGCTCAACGCCTTCTCGCTGCGCGCGCTGCGCCGCAAGGGGCAGGAACTGTTCATGGCCGACCTGCCGCGCGCCTACTCGGGCCTGGAGCCGCCGATCAGCATCCTGGTCCCGGCCTACAACGAGGAAGCGACCATTGCCGCCTCGATCCGATCGATGCTCCAGCTCAGCTACGCCGAGTTCGAGATCGTCATCATCAACGACGGCTCCAAGGACAGCACCCTCGAGGTGCTCAAGCGCGAGTTCGCGCTGCTGCCCTTTCCCGAAGCCTACCGGCGCCAGATCCCGACCCAGGAAGTGCGCCAGGTCTACCGCTCCACGCGCTACCCGAACGTACGCGTGATCGACAAGGTCAACGGCGGCAAGGCCGACTCGCTCAACGCCGGCATCAACATCTCGCGCTACCCGCTGTTCTGCGGCGTGGACGCGGACTCGATCCTGCAGCGCGACAGCCTGGCCAAGGTGACCGAACCCTTCCTGCGCGACCCGACGGTGGTAGCGGCCGGCGGCACGGTGCGCGTGGCCAACGGCTGCGAGGTCAGCGGCGGCTTCCTCACCAAGGTCGGGCTGCCGAAGAACATCTGGGCGCTGTTCCAGGTGGTCGAATACCTGCGCGCCTTCCTGTTCGGGCGTCTGGGCTGGTCGTCGATGAACGGCATGCTGATCATCTCGGGCGCCTTCGGCGTGTTCCGCAAGGACGCCGTGGTGCTGGCCGGCGGCTACCGCCGCGACACCATCGGGGAAGACATGGAACTGGTGGTGCGTATGCACCGCCTGCTGCGCGAACGCCGCCAGCCCTACCGCATCGAGTTCGTGCCCGACCCGGTGTGCTGGACCGAGGCGCCGGAAGACTACAAGACGCTCAGGAACCAGCGCATCCGCTGGCAGCGCGGCCTGGCCGAGAGCCTGAACGCCAACTGGGGCCTGCCGCTGTCGCGCAACGGCGGCGTGCCGGGCTGGCTGGCCTTCCCCTTCATGCTGCTGTTCGAGTGGCTGGGGCCCCTGGTGGAGCTGGGCGGCTATGTGTTCATGGTGCTGGCCTTCTTCACCGGGCTGATCTCGTGGCAGGCCTTCGGCGCCTTCCTGTTCGTGGCCGTGGGCCTGGGCATCCTGCTGTCGGCCTCCGGCCTGCTGCTGGAAGAGATGTCCTTCCACATCTACCCGCGCGGCAAGCAGCTGCTGATGCTCGGGCTGGTCGTGATCCTCGAGAACTTCGGCTACCGCCAGCTCAATTCGGTCTGGCGCCTGATCGGCCTGTGGCGCTGGGCCATGCAGACGGAATCAACCTGGGGCACGATGAAACGCAAGGGCACCTGGCAAAGCGGCGCCCAGAAATAGGCGACGCGCTAGACTGCCCTCATGTCCCGCCACCTTCTTGCCCTGCTCGTCATGACCGCCCCGCTGCATGCCGCAACGCTGAGCGTCTGTCCCGCCACGGGCGACGCGCCGGCGCGCGCCTTCATCGGCGATGGTCCGGGCTGCCGCAAGATCGAACTGGGAATCGACGTCGCGCGGATCGAGACGGTGTACATGCTGCCGGCGGATGCGCGTCCCGAACAGACCATCCTGCTGCAGGGTGACGACAGCAAGGGGACGCTGGCGGTCAGCGAACATACCCTGGTGCCCGCCAAGCCGCAGCCCGATCTACCGGCGCCGATGCCCTTCGGCGAGAACCTGCTGGCGACAATGCGGATGCGTACCTTCGGGGTCGAGGAGCGCGTTCAGGCGAGCTTGCAGGATGGCCGCCTGCGCATCGAGTGCAAGGCCGGGACGAAACCTGCCGGCGTGCTGCTGCGCGGCCCCTGGTACCTGCCGCGTGCCGCGGCAAGCCTGCAGGCGACGTTTTCAGGCAAGGGACAATTCCTGTGGCAGGCCGCTGACGCGGCGCGCGCCGCGCGCGAAGATGCGATCGACATGGGCAGCCTGTCCTCCACCGGGCGGCTGTCCCTGCCCGCGGGCCTGGAGCGCCACACGTGGGAACAGTTCACTATTCTGTGTCCGGCGCAGGCATCCAGCCTGTCGCTCGACGCACTGACTCTGGAGCCGGCCGCGGCTGCGCGGGCGCCCCGCTCGACCTGGATCTGGAACCAGGCCGAATGGCGCGAGCGCGGCCAGGCGCTGATCGACTGGGCCACGCAAGAGAAGATCGGCGAGCTGTTCGTCACTGTTCCTCTTCAGGAAGGACGCGTCATCGAGCCGGAAGCACTGGCGGCCTTCGTCAAGGCGGCCGGAGCGCGCGGCATCGCGGTGACCGCGGTCGATGGCGACCCGCACATGGTGCTGCCCGGAGAGCAGGCGCCCACGGCGGCGCGCGCCCGTGCCTATGCCGCCTACAACGCGCAGGCGGAACCGGCTGCGCGCCTGAAAGGCATGCAGTTCGACGTCGAACCTTACCTGCTTCCGGCGCATGTGCTGCCGCCGTCGGAGCGCGACCGGCGCTACCTGGAACTGGCGGCGCGGTTGCGCGAGGCGGCAGGATCGATGCGGCTGGAATTCGTCGTGCCGTTCTGGTGGGATGGCAAGCCGGATCTGCTGCGCGAGCTGGCCAGATCGGCCGACGCGCTGTCGGTGATGGATTACCGCACCGATCCTGGACAGATCTACCGCTTCGCCGTGCCCTTCCTGGACTGGGCCGAGATGCATGGCAAGCAGGTGCGCATTGCGCTGGAGGCGGGGCCGATCGGGGCAGAGACCCAGCGTCGCTACCAGCGCGCGGCTAAAGGGGCTGCAGGCGACATGCTGCTGTTCGAACTGGAGGGACAACAGGTGCTAATAGTGCTCAGACAACCGGCGGCGCATGCGAAGGCGCAGGCGTTCACGCTGGCCGGCAGCAGAAGCGTCGATGGATCGGCCACGACCTTCCACGCGGATAAGGCGGCGTTGACGCGTTTGCTGCCGAAGCTGGAAACCGCCTTCGGAGCTTGGAAGGGATTCGGAGGAATAGCGCTGCACGAATGGCGCTAACCAGCGCCCCGCCACCTGACCGTCGTTCCCGCGCAGGCGGGAAACCAAGTTCCTGTGCGTGACTGCTACGTGCATTCCCAGCGATCCGCAACCGACCGGATGGTTCGTCCGTTCCGACTTCAAGCGGACTTGGAACGCCTAACAAAACCTCCGTAGCCGCGTTGCGGCTCCTTGCCGTACAGGCCGGCTCCTTGCCGTACAGGCGTACTGTCTTCGCCGCGGCGCCTTGCTCTGAAGGTTTCGTTAGGCGTTCTTAGCCGTGACGACGATGATCTCGCCCTACCAGAAGAAAGGCCGAAGTTGTAGTTCCCTGGATATGATCTTCGCGCCATCCCCAGATTGTCTTGGATTGCTTGCCGCAGCAGTCGCAATGGCCTGTCGATTCATTCCAAAAATTCGCTCGAACCGCATCTTTTTTATTCATGGATGTTCCTTGTTGAGCCCGCGCATAGCTGACCGCTTGTGGCCGATTGCAGACGTACTTGTACACCGCTGCCCGCAGAATGATCGTGATTCGCCATCCCCGTGCGATCCTTAAAACATACCGATTATTAACGGGGCAGCCAGAAAGAAAGCAGCAAGCAATCTGATAGCAGTGGTGCCGCCTACGCGCGTTCCAGTATTGCGTTTTTCGACAATGAGCGACCATACAGCGCTGCCGGAACTCACGACGAGTGCGAACATATAGGCGAAGCCAATCTTCATCAGCGCTTCAGCAATGTACACCTTGCCATGTGGCGCGGACGAGTAACCGGAGACCATCCAGACCAGGCCGATCAGGACGGGTGCGACTCCCAATATCATGAGAACGTTCGCGAGGCGGAGTTTGTTATGCGGTGTCATAGCCAGGCAGTGTACCGGCGAACTCGATGAAGAAATACGCATATTCCCACGTCGTGCATGGACTATTCCGGGAAGACCGAGCGGATCCCATCGCAATAGGCGGCCGAAACAACTCTGTCTTCGCCCATTAAGGACTCCGGCGCGGACTTGCCCGCATCCTCTTCGCTCACAAAACGCAACGAAACGCGGAGCAGCGGCCTGGACAGTTGGACGAGCCTGAACGCCCGTTTTCCCCGTTCCTTCGCCAACGCGCAAGCGCCGCGCAGCATGAACATGGACTTTGCCGCGACGCTTCCCGCAGGATGCAAGAGTTCGACGGTCGAAGCGGTGTCGCTACGCTCGACCTCCTGGAACACCATGCCCGGAGAAATGCCACCGGCATTCGGTGCGGGGCTCGCGGCCATGCGGAACAAGGGGGTATCGGCAGCGTGCGGCTGCGAGGCGAAGATGCACAGCAGAAAAGCGGAAAGGATCTTGATTTTCATGGGAGCCTGAGAGTGGGGACAAAGGCGGCGTCGATTAGCCGCGATGTCCATCCTCGCATCGGCGCCATGTGGCCGGCAATCGCTGCCGGCGACGGCTAGCGACACGCGCCCCAGGGTGTCATACCGTGCTCCCACGCAAGGCCTCAGGCCGTCGGCAGCCCCACCACAAAGCGCGTCCCCTTCCCCATCTCCGTTTCGAACGCAATCGTTCCGCCATGCTCCTCGACGATGGCCCGGCTGATGCTCAGGCCCAGCCCCGTCCCGCCCTTCGGCCGCGTATCCGCCGCATCCGCCTGCGCGAAGCGCTCGAACACCCGACTGCGGAACTCCGGCGCAATCCCCGGCCCCTCGTCGGTCACGGTCAGGCGCGCCTTGCCCTGGCTCTGCGCCAGCCCGAGGGTCACGGCCCGGCCATGCGGCGTGAACTTGATCGCATTCGACAGCAGGTTCACCAGCACTTGCACCATGCGGTCGTGATCGACCTCGGCGCGGATATGTTCCGCACCTTGCTGGCTGTCCAGCCGCAGCAGCACGCCGGCCTGCTGGGCATGCCCCTGCATCGAGGCTAGCGCATGCTCGGCCAGCGGCAGCAGCGGCTGGGCCGCGCGCCGGTATTCCATCTTCCCCGACTCCATCTTCTGGATATCGAGCAGGTCGTTCACCATGCGCACCAGGCGTTCGGCGCTCTGGCTGGCGATGCGGATCAGGCCGGCCACGTCCGGCGCCAGCTCACCCGCCATGCCCTCGTCCAGCATCGACAAGGACGCGCGGATCGACGTCAGCGGCGTGCGCAGCTCGTGCGAGACGGTCGAGATGAATTCGTTCTTCATGCGCTCGACCTTCTTGCGCTCCGATATATCGTGCAGGAACACGCTGAAGAAGGCGTCCTCGCCCTGACCGGCCAGGCCGGCCGTCATCTCGATGGGGAATTCCGCACCCTGGCGGTTGATCACGGTGCGCTCCAGGCGCCGCCCGAGCGCGCCCAGCTGGCCGGTCTGGCGGAAGGCGTGCAAGGCCTTGCCGACGCTGGCGCGGTGGCGCTCCGGCACCACCAGCTCGGCCAGCGGCCAGCCCACCGCTTCGTGGCGGCGCCAGCCGAACATGCGCTCGGCGGCGGCGTTCCAGTCGACGATCAGGCCGCGCTGGTCGACCGCGACGAAGGCATCCTGGGCGGCGTCGACGATGGCGCCGATGCGCTGCTCGCTGGCGCGCACCGCCGCCAGCGCGCGCTCGAGGTCGCGCGTGCGCTCCTCCACCCGCCGCTCGAGGGTTGCGTTCAAGTCCTGCAGCTCGGCACGGCGCTGCACCAGGTCGGTCACCAGCGCGTTCAGCGCGCCGGAGAGCTTGCGCACCTCGTCGTAGCCGTCGCGGCTCGGCACCAGCTCGGTGGTGTCGCCGCGCCGCAGGCGGTCGGCCGAATCGGCCAGTTCGCCCAGCGGACGCGTGATGCGGCGCGCCACCAGCACGCCGGCCAGCGAGAACAGCACCGCCAGCGCCGCCCCGCTCCACAGCGCGCGCTCGCGCAGGCGCGCCACCGGCCGGTAGGCGTCTTCGACGTCCTGGCGCACCAGCACGTTCCAGCCCAGGCCCGGATAGATGCCGCGCCCCTTGGTCGCGCCGTAGCCGACCAGGTAGGAGCGGCCGTCCGGCCACTCCTCGACCAGGTAGCCGGTGCGTTGCTGGCGCGCTTCGCGCAGGCTGGGCTGATCGATGGTCTTGCCCTGCAGGTCTTCGGGCCCCAGCAGGACCACGCCTTCGGCGCTGACGATCAGGGCCTGCACCTTGCCGCGCGCCTGCACCGGCGCGATGATCGAGCGCTCGACGTCGCGCGCCCACTGCCAGGACAGGTGTACGCCCAGCACGCCGGCCGGCTTGCCCTGCGCGTCCATGTAGGGGAAGGCCACGTCGACGAAGCGGCGCGGCTCGCCTTCCGGCGCCGGCAGCAGCTTGGCCAGCAGCACGGCTTCGTGCACGTCGCCCACGTAGACGCCCTTGAGCGCGTCGCGGAACCAGGGCCGCTGCGCCACGTTGGCGCCTTCCAGCAGGCCGCGCGCTTCCACGAGCACCTTGCCGTCCAGGCCGGCCATGCCGATCCACTCGTAGTACCAGTAGGTTTCCTGCATGTCGGCCAGCACCTTGCGGCGCCGCTCCTGGCCCGTGGCCGGGTCGACCAGGTCGGGCCGGCGCGCCATCAGGCTGACTTCGCGGTAGCGCTCGTACATGCCGCGGTCGAGCTTGTCGGCGGTCTGCATCGCCAGCTCCCCCAGGCCATGGCCGATGCTGCTCTTGACCTGCTCGGTGGAGGCGCTTTCCACCACCTCGACCAGCAATAGGGTCAACACGACGGTCAGGGTGGAAAACGCCAGCGCCAGCCAGGCCCCCAGGCCGCGTGGCTTCAGACCTTCAGGAATTGCGCTAAAAATTGCCATAATGCACTTAAAAATACTGAATCCACAGCGTAACACACCAGGTCGATGCCCAGCGGATAGTAGCGAACGGGGCTACCCGCTACGGATAGGGCCGCCCGAATCCGCCCTCTAGAAAGCCTGCCGTTCCGCACGGCCACAGCCGATTTCCGCTAAACTTGTGTGTTACATGGAATCACGCCACCGATTGGGAAACACCGTCATGCAAGCCACCGCCACCGCCGCCCTCCTCGACTACGCCACTTCGTGCACCCTGCCCACGCCCTGGGCCCAGTTCACGCTGCACGCCTGGGTCGAGCCGGCCACCGGCAAGGAGCACCTGGCGATGGCCCTGGGCGACCTGTCCACCGGCGAGCCGGTGCTGGCGCGCGTGCACTCGGAATGCCTGACCGGCGACGTGATGTTCTCGCAACGCTGCGACTGCGGCGCCCAGCTCGAAGGCGCGCTGCAGCGCATCGCCGAGGAAGGCCGCGGCATCCTGCTTTACCTGCGCCAGGAAGGCCGCGGGATCGGCCTGGTCAACAAGATCCGCGCCTACCGCCTGCAGGAAGCCGGCGCCGACACGGTCGAGGCCAACCTGCAGCTGGGCTTCCACGCCGACGCCCGCAACTACGAGCTGTGCCGCCCGATGCTGGAGCATTTCGGCATCCAGTCGGTGCGCCTGATGACCAACAACCCGCGCAAGATCGATGCCCTGACCCGCCTGGGCATCCAGGTGGCCGAGCGCGTGCCCCTGCTGGTCAACCGCAACGCCTTCAACAACAGCTACCTGAACACCAAGCAGGCCAAGCTGGGCCACATGATGACGCCCGCAGCGGCGCAGGCTTCCGACGCCGCGTAAGACCCGGAGGCGCCTAACGCGCGCGCAGCCCGTTGATCTGGTGGCAAGATAGAGGCCTACGTCTTGCCATCCAGAGATTGAATGAAACGGGTAGTCATTGCTCTTCTCCTGTCCTGCCTGGGCCTGAGCGCGGCGACCGCGCCGAATGCGCCGCCCGCCGCCTCCCGTCCCGCCAGCCAGGTCGCCAACCAGGGGCCCTCCGCCGCCGCCGGACCGGCCGCGCAGGAACTGCCGCCCGCCGCCACGCCGCCCGCGCCCGGTCCCGGCGAAGTCGAGGCCCAGGAACCGCTGCCGCCGCCGTCCTCCGCCGCACAGGACCTGTATGCGTCCGCGCGCGCCGACCTGCTGCAGATCCGTATGCTGCTCAAGAACGGCCGTACCCAGTCGACCGTGGGCTCGGGCTTCCTGGTCGGCGACACCAACCTGGCGCTGACCAATTACCATGTGGTGTCGCAGATGGCGCTCGACCCGGACGTCTACACCGCCGAGTACATCGACACCGACGGCAACACCGGCCCGGTCGAACTGATGGCGGTCGACGTTCTGCACGACCTGGCCGTGGTGCGCGTCAACCGCAACGGCAGCGGCTTCTTCAAGGTGCCGGAACGGAAAGTCACCCTGCGCCAGGGCCAGTACCTGTACTCGCTCGGCAACCCGCTCGACCTCGGCTTCGCCATTTCGGAAGGCTCGTACAATGGCGTCCTGCAGCGCAGCTTCTACGACCGCCTGATCTTCAGCGGCCCGATCAATTCCGGCATGAGCGGCGGCCCCAGCATCACGGCCAGCGGCACAGTGGCCGGGATCAACGTGGCGCGCCGCCTGGACGGTGAGTCGGTCAGCTTCCTGGTGCCGGTCAAGTATGCGCAGGAACTGCTGCGCACGGTGGCGGCCCAGCCGGCGCCGCCGAAAGACTTCAATCCCCTGATCGCCCAGCAGCTGCTGGTCCACCAGGGCGGCATGGTCGACCGCCTGCTCGACGAGCCGCTCACCCTCAAGGGCATGGGCCCCTACCTGGTGCCGGTGCGCGAATCCGGCCAGGTGCGCTGCTGGGGCCGCTCGACGGTGAAGTCGGAAGCGGCCTACAGCGTCGACGCCATCAATTGCGTGATGCAGTCGGCCGTGTTCGTGTCGAATTCCCAGCAGACTGGTGCCGTGGGCCTGAGCCACCGCTACATCCGCTCCGGCAGCATGGAACCGCTGCGCTTCGCGGCGCTGGCCAGCGACCTGTTCGGGGTCGAGGGCTTCGGCAGCATCGGCGACCCGCGCCTGACCAAGCCTTTCTGCACCGAGCGCTTCGTGCACACCCGCTCGCTGCCGCTGCGCGCCGTGACCTGCGTGCGCGGCTACCGCAAGTTCGAGGGCCTGTACAACTTCACCCTGCTGACCGCCAGCACCGACTCCGCCCAGGCCAGCCTGCAAAGCCGGGTCGACGTGTCCGGCGTCTCCTACGAAAACGGCTTGCGCGTGACGCAAGCCTTCCTGGGCGCCTTCGGGCGCAGCGGACGCCGATGAACGGGCCCTGGACCATTGAAATGCTGGCCCGCAACGGCGAGGTGCTGCACCGCTATCGCGTGGCCGCGCTGCCGATCCGGGTGGGCCGCGCCTATGACAACGACTTCATCGTCGACGACGACTACGCCGCGCCGCACCACGTGGTGATCCAGGAGAGCCCGGACGGCAAGCTGCTGCTGCGCGACCTGGGCAGCCGCAACGGCATCGTGCACAAGGGCCGCCGGGTCACCGAACTCGCACTGGACGGCGACACCGTGGTGCGCATGGGCCACACCACCCTGCGCGTGCGCGGCGCCGACTATCCCGTCGGCCCGGAACTGCGCGACCGCACCATGCACGGCTGGGAAGGCCTGCTGCCGGGCGCGGCCGGCGCCCTGCTCACCGGCCTGGTGGCGCTGCTGGCTGCATGGCTGACCGACCGCGGCAGCTACGAGCTGGAACGCTACGTGCAGGCGCTCGCGGCCGGGATCGGCATCGGCCTGCTGTGGAGCGGCCTGTGGGCCTTCAACAACCGGGTCTTCAGCCGTCACGCGCGCCTGGGACGGCATTTGTTCATCTTCGGCTGCGGCCTGGCGACCCTGCTCGCCTTCCGCTTGCTGGCCAGCCTGCTGGCCTATGCCTATTCCTGGGAATGGCTCACCCGCTACGGCTCGCACGCGGCGGTGCTCACGGTGGCCGGGGTCATCTATTTCCATCTGGCCACCGTAAAACCCCAGCTCCGGACACGCCTGCGCGCGATCTGCGCCGGCATGGCCATCCTCGCTTCCGGGCTGGTGCTAGTGGGCAACGAGCAACGCCACGGGCGCGTGGCAGACGAGCTCTACATGTCGGTCTTGTTGCCGCCCGAACTAAGGGCCAGCCCCGATGCGCCGGTGGCCGAGTTCATCGGCCAGGTCGGTGCGATGCGCGCGGAGATCGATGCCGAGCGCAGGCGCAAGCCGGGGGACGAAGGCTGAGCCGGATGCACACAAAGCGGTGGCGCGGCCGATCCCGCAGGCGTATAGTGGTTTTTCCGGCCGACGCCTGTCGGGCCGTACTACAGGGGAGCCGCACATGACCGAGCGCCAGCGCCGTGCCGACAAGGCGACCGCCGACGCCGTCGCGCGGGCAATGAACATCCTGTCCGTTCGCGGCGCCGGGCTGGCGCGGCACTACATGGAATATAAACGGGTTGCGGGCACCGTCATTGCGCGCACGCTCGCCGAGCCCGGCCTGCGGCGCCGTCCCAGCGCCGGGCAGGCCGTCACGGAAGCCATCACCCCTTCGAGCGCACAGGACAATAGCTGACGGCCATGCGCCCACCAGCGAAAGGAGCCAGCCAGATGCCATCACCTATCGCCTCCGCCACGCCGCCGGGCCCCTTGCGCCCCCTGCTCACGCTGGCGCGCCGTCTCCTGCAGACGGACGATGCCGATACCGCCCTCACGCTTGCCGGACAAGCCCTGGTCGAGCTCGCACGCGTGGATGCGGGGCTGCTGGTTGTGCGCGGCAATGGCGGCGGCGGCGTCGAGTTCGATCGCGAAGGCACACCGCGCGCCGTGGACACGGGCCACGACTGGTATCCGTTCGCGGCGGCCATCCTGGACGGTTCCCGGTCCACGCCAGCCGTCGAGGCGCGCCTGCTCGGCATCGGCTTGCCGGATCCGGCGCCCGCGGCCGCACTGGTGGTCCAGTGGGCCGACGAGCCGGACGAAGGTGTCATCGCCGGCCGCCGGTACACGCTCGCCATCGTGCTCGAGCTGGCCGTGGCCGCCCTTGGCCGTATCCATGAATACGCCCAGCTGGCCAGCCTGGTCGGCAGGCAGCGCGCCCAGCTGCTGGGAGAGTCACAGGCGCATGCCGCCGAACTGGCGCGGCGCGACGTCCTCGAAAGCGAAATGCGGGTGCTGTCGCTGACCGACATGCTCACCGGACTGCACAACCGGCGCGGTTTTTTTGTCCATGCGGAACAGGTGTTCAAGGTGGCGCGCCGCCGGCACGCACCCAGCGCCGTGCTGTTCGCGGATGTCGACCATCTCAAACTGGTCAACGACCAGCTCGGTCACGACGCTGGCGACCATCTGATCCGCGATGCGGCCGAGGTGTTCCGCGCTTCCTTTCGGAGTGCCGATGTGGTCGGGCGCCTTGGGGGCGACGAGTTCGTGGCCTACACGCTGGAAGACGCCCAGCCGCAGACCATCCTTGCGAGGCTGCAGGACAACTTGAACGCGTTCAACCTGATGCAGGAACGCCCGTACCGCTTGTCGCTCAGCGCCGGCATCGTGTCCTGCGAACCAGACGAACACCAAAGCCTGCTCAACTACGTTGTCCTTGCGGACCAGCAAATGTATGCCAACAAGCGCAGCCGGCTTCATTAGCGTTTGCTGCCTCCCCCGAACTGAGTTGCCTCATTGCATGCGTGGCGCGAGCCCGCTTGAGCGCGTATAGTGCTGTCCTTGAAAAAATTACGTACTCAAGGGGATGGGAGACATGTCTGCACCACGCCAGCGACGCCATGACCAGGCGACGGCGAATGCCGTTGCACGTGGACTCAATATTCTTTCCGTGCGCGACGCGGAGGTGGCACGGCGCTACATGGAGCACAAGCACGTGCCCGAGTCGGTCATCGAGCGCACGCTCACCCAACCTGGACAGCGCCGCAAGCTGAGCCCCGAGCAATGCGTCTCGGAGGCCATCATGCCCTTGTGCAGGCGCGGCAATCACTGAGCAGCACCTTTCTCCCGTCCTTGGCGGCAAGGCCTCTTGCACGCCGGCGGCTGGCCCCTGGCGGCCGCGCGCCCGGCTCCTGGAAGCGTTCGAGCGCCCGGGCCGGACCGGCGGAAAATTCAGGGCGCATGAAATGCGGACAAGGCGTCCTGCAGAGGCCATGGGGCGCTATGATGCCTGGCTGATATGACCTCATCCATGGAGACCCGATGCGCGCCGCCTGCCTTGCCCTGTTCTCCACCACCATCCTGATCGGCGGCGCCCGCGCCGACAGCCTCGACGACGCGCTGCTTGCCGAAATGAAGCGGCGCCACGTGCCGGGCCTGAGCGTGCTGGTGCTCAAGGACGGCAAGGTCATCAAGGAAAAAGGCTACGGCCTGGCAAACGTCGAACACCAGGTGCCAGTGACGCCGCGCACCGTGTTCCAGTCCGGCTCGGTCGGCAAGACCTTTACCGCGGCCCTGATCCTGCTGCTCGAGCAGGACGGCAAGCTGAGCCTGGACGATCCGATTTCGCGCCACCTGGCGAACACGCCGCCGGCCTGGGAAAAGATCACGGTGCGCCACCTGCTCACCCACACCTCGGGCCTGGGCGATCCCTACGAAAACCTCGACTTCCGCAAGGACTACAGCGACGAGGAGCTGATCGCCCTGGAAGCGTCCATCCCGATGCGTTTCGCGCCCGGCGAGAAGTGGGCGTACAGCAATATGGGCTACCACCTGCTGGGCTTCATCGCCAACCGCGCCGGCGGCAAGTTCTACGGCGACCAGCTGCGCGAACGCATCTGGGCGCCGCTGGGCATGGGCACGCGCGTCATCACCGAGGCCGACATCGTTCCCCATCGCGCCGCCGGCTACGAGTGGAAGCATGGCGTCCTGAAGAACCAGTCCTGGGTGGCCCCGCGCCTGAACACGACGGCGGACGGCAGCCTCTACCTGACCGCGCGCGACCTGGCGGCCTGGGACCAGGCGCTGTACGGCGACAAGGTCTTGAACGCCAGGCTGCGCCAGGCCAGCTTCACGCCGGCCAGGCTGAACGACGGCAGCGAGGCGCCCTACGGGCTGGGCTGGTACGTCGACACCGTCAAGGGCCGCCGCCACATCCATCACGGTGGCGCCTGGCAAGGCTTCCGTAGCTACCTGTGCCGCTACGTCGACGACAAGCTGACGGTCGTGATCCTGGCGAATTCCGACTCCGCCCGGCCGTCCAAGTTCGCCAGCATGGTGACCAGCCACTACGCGCCGACGCTGATCGAGCCGCCGGCCAGGCCGATCGCCGATCGCGAACCGGCCGTGACCGCCCGCGTGCGCGAGATCGCCGCACGCCTGGGCGCCGGCGAGATGCCGGCCGGGCTGGGCCCCGAGGTCACGGCCAAGTTCACGCCGCAGACGCTGTCCCGCATCGCCGCCTTCATGCAGGAGATTGGCGCGCTGCGCTCGGTCGAACTGCTGGCGCGGGAAGACGAGGAACAGGGCCGGGCCTACCGCTACCGCTTCCACTACGAGGGCGAAACGATGCTGTCCAAGCTGATGATCGGCAAGGACGGCCAGGTCAGCCGCTTCAGCTTCCAGCCCGAATAAGCCCGGCCCGGCTTTACAAGCGGCGGCCGATCGCCGATGATCGGCCATCGCTCATCCACGCCGCCGCCATGCTTCCGAACCGCAGCACCATCGCCGCCCTGCTCGCCTGGCTTCTCTTCTGGCTCCTGATGGTGCTGGTCGCTGTCGAGGACTTCCGGCGCGACGGCGGCCAGGCCATCTGGCAGCCGGTACTGTGGGAGACTTCCTCGGCCCTGGTAGCGACTTCCCTCCTGCTGGTGCAGCGGCGCTTCACCCGGCGCCACGACGCGCTGATCGCCACGCCCTGGCGCTGGGCCCTGGTGCAGGCGCGTTGGCTGCCGCTGTACTGGATCGCCTTCGTGCCCCTGGTATTCGGTATCCGCCATGCCGTGTACGCGCTGGCGGGCGCCTCCTACGATCACGAACCCTGGGGCGAGGTGTTCGTCTACGAGGCGCTCAAGATCACGGTCTTCGTGTGCCTGTTCACGGCGATCGGCTTCGGCCTGCTGTCCTACCGCCAGCTGCTCGGCGAGCGGGTGCGCGCGCAGCAGGCGCAGGCCCTGCTGCGCGAGGCCCAGCTGGAGCGCCTGGCGCGCCAGATGCAGCCGCACTTCCTGTTCAACGCCCTCAACACGATTTCCTCGCTGATGCACCAGGACGTGGCGCGCGCCGACGCCACCCTGGTGCAGCTGGCCGAGGTGCTGCGCGCCACTCTGGCGCTCGGCGCGCGGCCCCAGGCCAGCCTGGCCGACGAGCTGCGCCTGGCGCGCGGTTACGCGGCCGTGATGGCCGAACGCTTCGAGGGGCGTGTGACGCTGGACTGGGACATTGCCGACGAGGCGCTCGGCGCCGCCTTGCCCGCCGTGAGTGTGCAGCCGCTGCTGGAGAACGTGTTCAAGCACACGGTCGAACGGCGCCGCGGCCTGACGCGGATCGCCGTCAGCGCGGCCTGCCGCGATGGCCTGCTGGTGCTGCGCGTCGAGGATGACGGCGGGCAGCTGGATGCCCAGGGCAGGCCGGGTATCGGGCTGGCCAACCTGCGCGCGCGCCTGGAGGTCCTGCACGGGAACCGGGCGGCGCTGGAGCTGTCGCAGCTGGAGCCCGCCGGGGTGCGGGCGGAAGTGCGGGTGCCATGCGCATCCTGATCGTCGACGACGAGCGCCCGGCGCGCGAGCGGCTGCGCCGCATGCTGGCGCTGGAAGCGGGGATCGAGGCCGTGGAGGAAGCGGCCGACGGGATCGAGGCCTTGCAGCGGATCGGCGAATTCGCGCCGGACGCGCTGCTGCTCGATATCGAGATGCCCGAGCTGTCGGGGATCGACCTGGCCGCCTCGCTGCCGGCGCCGGCGCCGCTGGTGGTGTTCGTGACCGCCTACGACGAGTATGCGCTGCGCGCCTTCGATGCGGAAGCGGTCGACTACCTGCTCAAGCCCTTCGACCAGGCGCGCCTGCACCGGGCGCTCGATCGCCTGCGTGCGCGTCTGGCGGCCGGGGGCGGTTCGACGCTGCCGTCGGCGCCGCCGCGCCAGCTGCTGGTGAGCGAGCGTGGCGGCACGCGCGTGGTGGCGGTGGCCGACATCGAATGGCTGGAAACGGCCGACAATTACGTGGCGCTACATACGGCCAACGGGGCGCCGCTCCTGCGCCAGACCCTGGCCGGCCTGCTCGAACGCCTGGGGCCGGGCTTCGTACGCTGCCACCGGCGTGCGGCGGTGCGCCTGGCCTGCATCGACAGGATCGTGGCGCTCGACAAGGGAGATTGCGAGATCGTGCTGCGCAGCGGTGCAACAGTGCCGTGCAGCCGTCAGTATCGCGCCGGCCTGGTGGGAAGGCTGCAGCCCTAGGCTTGCCGGCGCCGCATCCCGCCGGCTTCCGTCTCGCCCCGGCCCACTCCCGCTTCGCCCCATTCTGCTGGCCCATGCGCACCCGCGGCGGCAAGCTGGCGCCATCGACATTTCGAGAGCGGACCATGCAAACTCACCCTCGCCATCCGGCAGCGCGCCTCTACTTCCTCGACTGGGTGCGCATCCTCGCCTTCTTCGTCCTGATCGCCTACCACATCGGCATGTACTACGTGACCTGGGACTGGCACGTGAAAAGCCCCTACGCTTCCGACGCGCCCGAACCCTTCATGATGCTGTCCTCCCCCTGGCGCCTGACCCTGCTGTTCTTCGTGGCCGGCGCCGCTTCCCGCTTCCTGGCCGAACGACTCGGCACGCCCTCCTTCCTGCGCCAGCGCAGCCTGCGCCTGCTGGTGCCGCTGCTGTTCGGCATGGCCGTGATCGTGCCGCCCCAGCCCTATTTCGAAGTCGTCGAAAAGCTCGGCTACGGCGACGGCTTCGGCGCCTTCATGCGGCTCTACTACAGCGCCTATGGCGGCTTCTGCCGCGAAGACTGTCTCGATCTGCCTACCTGGAACCACCTGTGGTTCGTCGCCTACCTCTGGGTCTACACGATGCTGCTGGGCCTGCTTGCCGCGCTGCTTCCCGGCACGGCCATCGAGGCCCTGTCCGCCCGCATCGGGCGCCTGCTCACCGGCTGGAAATTGCTGCTGCTGCCCGCCGCCGTGCTGGGTCTGGTGCGCAACCTGCTGGTACAGCGTTTTCCCTCGACCCATGGCCTGGTCGACGACTGGTACAACCATGCCGCCTATTTCCTGCCCTTCCTGCTCGGCGCCCTGATGGCGCGCAGCCCGCGCTTCTGGGAGCAGATGACGGCACAGCGCTGGCCGGCGCTGCTGCTGGCCCTCGCCGGCTGGGCCAGCGTCGTACTGTGGAACACCACGCCGGACGACGCACCCGGCGCCGCCTTCCTGATGCAGTGCGTGCCGCTCATCCGCTGCGTCTACACCTTGTGCGCCTGGTGCGCGATCGTGGCGGCCTGCGGCTTCGCGCGCCGCCACCTCGACGCCGACGGCCCGGCGCGGCGCTACCTCACCGAAGCGGTGTTCCCGGTCTACATCGCCCACCAGACCCTGATCGTGGTCATGGCGCACGCTTTCAAGCCGCTGCGCCTGCCGCCGGGGCTGGAAGCGCTGCTGCTGGCCGTGCTCACCATCGCCGGCTGCTTCGTCCTGTTCGAGGCCGTGCGGCGCGTGCGCCTGCTGCGCCCGTTCTTCGGCCTGGCGCCGCTGCCAGTGCAAGCGGGCGGGCGCAGCAAACAGGCCGAAGCAGAAGCAAAGGCGGCCTAATGGGCCGTGCTGCCGGTCGGACGCCCTTCCTTGCCGGCCTGCGCCTGGGCGGCTTGCTGGGTAGCCGGGGCCCCGCCCCTGCCCTCCGCCATGCGCTGGGCCTCGCCATTGGGACGGACAAAAGGATCGGCCATGCCGCGCAGCGCTTCCTGCTGCGAGCGTATGCCGCGCTCGGTTTCCTCGGCGGTGCTGCGCGCCACTTCGTCGACCAGGGTGCGCGCGGTGCGCGTGGTGTTCTGCACATGCTGCTCGGTCACGCGCGCCAGCTCGACCTGGGCCTCCGCCGCCAGGCGCGCGATGTGCTGCTGGTAGGCGCGCAGTTTCTCCGAGGTCGGCTGGGCGCGCGACGCGGCGGCGCTGATCATCTCGGTCTGGCGGTCGGCGCTCAGCACCTGCTGGCTGGCCAGGGTGGTTTCTTCCAGCAGGGTCTGGGCCAGCTGGATGTTCAGGTTGCACATGTGCTGGAAGGAACGGAACAGGGACTTCGACATCTCGTTTACGAACGCAGCCTGCGCGTCCATGTGGCTGCGCACAGCCGGCGTCACGGATTGGGGAAATGGGTACATGCGGTTCCTCACTGAATGGATGATTGGACGGCGTGCCGTGGCGCGTCCATGGGCCCACGCTGCGGCACGAGCCTAGTAGGCTAGCGCCGCGACCCGCGCGGCGCTTGATGTGCGCCAAACGTGTCCAAGGTCCCGCTACGGCCCGCTCAGCGCGGCGCGTCCGGCGCCGCAGGGGGCAGCGGCGCGCCGCAGTCCTTGCAGAACCTGGCGGTGGCTTCGTGCCCGACGCTGCCGCAGGCGCCGCAGCTGCGGCGCGGACGCGGACGCGGGCGCTCGGCCCCGCCGCGGCGGTCGTTGCGGCGCGCCGTCATCTCGGCCGTCACGATGCCGGTCGGCACCGCCAGGATGCCCCAGCCCAGCAGCATCATGAACGAAGCGATGCCGCGTCCCAGTGTGGTCTGGGGGGCGATGTCGCCATAGCCGACGGTCGTCATGGTGACCGTGGCCCAGTACATTGCCAGCGGGATGCTGGTGAAACCGTTCTCCGGCCCCTCGACCACGTACATCACGGTGCCGAGGATCAGGATCAGCATCAGCACCACCGACAGGAACACCAGGATCTTGCGCCGGCTCGCGGCCAGGGCCTCGCCCAGGCGCGTGTATTCCTCGATGTAGAGGGTGAGCTTGAAGATGCGGAACACGCGCAGCAGGCGCAGGATGCGGATGTCGATCAGGAGTTCGCTGCCCGGCACCAGCAGCGAGAAATAGGTCGGCAGGACCGACACCAGGTCGATCGCGCCGTAGAAGCTGGTGGCGTAGCGCAAGGGGCGCTCGACACAGGCCAGGCGCGCCACGTATTCCAGCGTGAACAGCAAGGTGAAGGCCCATTCCAGCGCCGCCATCGGCCCCGGATAGCGTCCGCCGATCGAGGGCACGCTGTCGAGCACCACGACCAGGATGCTGAGCAGGATGGCGAACACCAGGATGATGTCGAAGCGGCGCCCCGCCGGCGTGTCGATCCCGAAGATGACGTCGAACATGGTCCGGCGCCAGCCGCCCGCAGGGCGGCCCAGCACATCGGGCAGTTCTTGCGGCGTGGGCGTCGCCAGCGGGCTCATCGGCTTGGCGGCCCCTTGAGCTCGACCGTGTTGCCCTCCGGATCCTGGAGGTAGATCGAGGGGCCCTCGCCTTCGGCGCCGTAGCGCGACTCCACCGGCCCCGCGGCCACGTCGTGGGCCGCCAGGTGGGCGCGGATCGCCGCTTCGTCGAAAGGCTCGACGCGCAGGCACAGGTGGTCCAGGTTGCGGCCCTCGCGGCCGGGCGCGGCCCCGCCCGCGCGGCCCAGCTTGCCGTCGACCGGCACCAGGTCGATCAGGGCACTGCCGGCGCGCAGCTGGACCAGGCCGATTTCATCCTGGCGGCGCTCGACCGGACAGCCCAGCACCTGGCCGTAGAAGCCGACCATGCGCTCCAGGTCGGTCACCCGCAGCACCAGGTGGTCGAGCCCGCGAACCGGAATGGCATGAGGCGCGTCAGGATGCATGGCGGTCCACCCAGGCGGCGAAGTTGTCGATATAGGTCTGCAGGAAAGCGCGGGTCGAGTCGTCGCTCAGGCGCGCGCCGTCGAACTTGCCCGCGATGCTGCCCAGGTAGGCTTCCGCCGGCATGGTCGGCATCTGCAGGAAAGGCAGGGTCTGGCGCAGGTGGTGGTTGGCGCCGAAGCCGCCGATCGCGCCCGGCGACACGCTCACGATGGCGCAGGGCTTGCCGGTCCAGGCGGCCTTGCCGTAGGGACGCGAGCCGACGTCGATGGCGTTCTTCAGCGCGCCGGGAATGGAGCGGTTGTACTCGGGGGTGCAGAACAGGACGCCGTCGGCCTGGCGGATGCGCTCGCGGAAGGCGGTGAACGCGGCCGGCGGCGTGGCGGTGTCGTCGTCCTCGTTATACAGCGGCAGATCGCGGATCTCGACGATCTCCATCCGCAGGGATGGCGGGGCCAGTTCGATCAGGGTCTGGGCCACCTTGCGGGTGAACGATTCCTTGCGCAGGCTGCCGACGACGACGGCGATGTTCCGAGTTGCCATGATGCTCCTTTCCGGTTGAGTGCGGTGATGGAGTCCAGATGGTAACCATTTTTGCCTAGAGGCGCAGGCGGCGGTATTGCTCGAGGAAGACGGCGGCCTGGCGCTTGCCCAGCACCCGCACCGGATCGCCGTGCCAGGCATACAGGAAAGGCTCGCCGCCCTGGCGGTCGGTCAGCTTGGCCGAGACCAGGAAGCGCGTGCCGGCCGGATACCGCTCGGGATCGCAGAGCGCGCGCGAGCACTGCACGCGCAGGCTGGTCGCGTAGGCCTGGCCGGGCATGGGGCGGATGCGCAGGCGGCCGCTATGCGCGTCAAACACCGACTCGACCGCCACGTCGCGGTAGGCCCAGGCCTCGCGCGCCATGCTCAGCCTTTCGCCGGGATACGGCCATCCGGAGCCAGGCCGGCCGCCGGCTGGGGCGCCGCCTCGCGGATCGGCAGGTTGACCAGGGCGGCGGCCAGGGCCAGCAGGATGTCGGCGTACCACATCCAGGTGTAGTCGCCGCTGTGCACGAAGGACAGGCCGCCCAGCCAGGCGCCGAAGAAGCCGCCGATCTGGTGCGACAGCAGGGTCAGGCCGAACAGGGTGGCCAGGTAGCGCATGCCGAACAGCTTGCCCACCAGCCCGGCGGTCGGCGGCACGGTGGCGAGCCAGGTGAAGCCCAGCGCCGCGGCCATGATGTAGAAGGTCCAGGCGGTCTTCGGCGCCAGCAGGTAAGCGATGATGATCAGCGCGCGGCCGCCGTAGATCAGGGCCAGCAGGTTCTTCATGCGGTAGCGCGCCGACAGCGCGCCGGCCAGCAGGCTGCCGAGGATGTTGAACAGGCCGATCAGGGCCAGCGCGGTGGCCGAGACGCCGGCCGGCAGGCCGCACAGGGCCACCTCGCCCGGCAGGTGGGTGACCAAGAAGGCGATGTGGAAGCCGCAGGTGAAGAAGCCGGCGTGCAGGCACAGGTAGCTGCGGTCGCGCATGGCCTGGCGCAGCTGTTCGGTCAGGGTGATCGCTGCCGGCAAAGGGATCGCGCTGCCGCTCACGGGAGCAGCGGCTGCGGCCGGCTTGCGGCGCAGCGGCCAGGACAGCGGAATGGTCAGCAAGGTAGCGGCGGCCATGGTGAACATGGCCCAGACCCAGCCGGCGCCCGCGATGATGGCCTGCATCAGCGGCGCGAACACGAACTGGCCGAAGGAACCGCCGGCATTGATGAAGCCGGAGGCGAAGGCGCGGCGCGAGGCCGGCAGGCGCTGGGCGGTGGCGCCGATCAGGATCGAGAAGCTGCCTGCGCCCGCTCCCGCCGCCGAGAGCACGCCCATCGAGAAGATCAGGCCCCACTCGCTGCTCATGAAGGGCGTGGCGGCGGTGCCGGCGGCCAGCATCAGGCCGCCGAGCACGAGGACCCGGCCCGGTCCGTACTTGTCGGCCACCGCGCCGAAGATGGGCTGCGAGGCGCCCCACAGCAGCTGGGCGACGGCCATCGCGAAGCTGATGCTGGCGATGCCCAGGCCGGTGGCGCTATTGATCGGAGACAGGAACAGCCCGGTGGTCAGGCGCGCGCCCATGGTGATCATGAGGATGGCGCTGGCGGCCAGGATCAGCGCCCAGGCGGCGCGTGGGGTCATCTCGGCTTGGGTGGGGGTGCTCATGCTTGTCTCCTTGGCGCGGAACGCGGGGCGGGCGTTCGCCACCCGGGCTGTCCGCCCGGTCTGGCGCGCCCACCGACGCGTGGGGGAAGACAATTATAGTGCAGTTACACCCAATTGTCTGGCGAGCATTATTCCGCCCGGATCAGGAGTGCGACCGCTTCCGCCGCCATGCCCTCTTCGCGGCCGAGGAAGCCCAGCTTTTCGTTGGTCTTGGCCTTGATGTTGACCTGCTGCGGCGACACGCCAACGTCCTCGGCGATGCGCGACACCATCTGCGGAATATGCGGCGCCATCTTGGGCGCCTGGGCGATGATGGTCGCGTCGATGTTGCCGATGGTGTAGCCGGCGTTCAGCACGCGGTGCGCCACCTCGCGCAGCAGGGTGCGCGAATCGGCGCCCGCGAACATCGGATCGGTGTCCGGGAAGTGCTTGCCGATGTCGCCCAGCGCGGCCGCGCCCAGCATCGCGTCGATGATGGCGTGCAGCAGCACGTCGGCGTCCGAATGGCCGAGCAGGCCCAGGCGGTGGGGAATCGTCACGCCGCCGACGATGAGCTTGCGCCCCTCGACCAGTGCGTGGCAGTCGTAACCCGTTCCGATGCGGAACGGCGGAGTGGGATTGTAGGATGCGAGTGTCATATCGTTGTCAGTTCTTCTCAATCGGTTGGGACGCGGCCAGGTACATCTCGGCGATCCGGATATCGGCCGGCAGCGTCACCTTCAGGTTGCACGGATGCCCTTCCACCAACTTGGGGGCCAGTCCGAGCGCTTCAACCGCACTGGCGTCATCGGTAATCGCATTCGGGTCGGTGGCCGCCTCGAGCGCGCGCAGCAGCAGGCGGTGGCGGAACATCTGCGGGGTCTGGGCCAGCCACAGGCTGTCGCGCGGCACGGTCGTCACCTCGTCCGCCACGCTGCGCTTGACGGTGTCGACCACCGGCAAGGCCAGCAGGCCGCCGACCGGATGCGCGCCGGTCTCCCCGATCAGACGCGCGATCAGTTCGGCGTTCAGCCCTGGCCGCGCGGCGTCGTGCACCAGCACCCAGTCGTGTTCGGTCAGCGTCGTGCTCAGCTGGTGCAGGCCGTTGCGGATCGATTCCATGCGGGTGGCGCCGCCGCAGCGCAATACGGTAACGCCCTGCTCCGGCAGGATGGCGTCGATGTAGGCGTCGCCGGGGCTGACCACCACATAGGTGTGGGCGACCAGGGGGCTGGACAGGAAGGCCTCGATCGTGTGGCGCAGCATGGGCTTGCCGTTGATCGGCAGGTATTGCTTGGGGCAGCCCGCGGCCATGCGCGCGCCGACTCCGGCCGCCGGAATCAATGCCACGTATTTCGGAATTGCTGTGTTTGTCATTACGTCTTGCTTCGTCTTGCCTCTTTAATCAGAGACTGTACCTCACCTGCGCAAACCTTGCCGAGGCGGGCGTATTCCTGCGGCGAATCGATGGCCGCCTGCAGGGTCTCGACGCGCGCCATCTCGCTTTTAATATAGGACATCCAGCCGGTATCGAGCTCACGCTGGAGCAGAGTCTGCGCCTGGCCGAGCCGCGCGTACAGGGGCTTGGATTGGAAGCGTTGCGCCAGCGCCGCACGCACCCTGGCCTCGGCCTTGGGCAGGTAGTCGAGGTAGGTGTTGAGATGACGCATCTCGTGGGCCAGCACCTCCTGGTAGGCGCAGGAGCCCGCCGGAAACTCGCGGCCCACGTAGACGACGATGGGCAGGTAGGACAGCAGCACCTCGACGCGCGGAGCGATGCATTCGTAGCCGGTGGCCGGGTCGCTCAGCATCTTGCCCTCGACCTTGATGCTGACCCGCGACTCGGTGTGGGTCAGGCCGAGGACATAGGCGTTCCTGCGCGCGCTGCCCTTCATGCGCGTCAGGTCGTGGTAGGAACGGGAATGGTCGAGCCGGTAGCCCTGCTGGCGGCTGGCCAGGACCGACACCGTGCTGCCCAGCGTGTCTTCGCAGCGCGCCTGCAACTCGGTGCGCGCCTGCGCCGCTGCGTGCGGTATCCAGCACGACAGCAAGAGCGCAGGCAGCAGCCTCATCGCATCAGGCGGGCGTCCAGCTGCCCGAGAGGATCTTTTCCAGCCAGAAGGCGCCGATGATGGTCTTGACGTCGGTGATCTCGCCGCGCTGGACCATGCCCAGCAGTTCGGGAACGGTGACCGCGAAGGTCTCGAGGAATTCGCCGTCGTCCAGCTTCTGCTCGCCGGCGGTGAGTTCTTCCGCCAGGAACAGCTCCAGGTGCTCGTCCGAATAGGCGATGGCGTTGTGGATGGTGCATACGAAACGCCATTTGGCCGCGGTATAGCCGGTCTCTTCTTCCAGCTCGCGCTTGGCGCAGTCCAGGTGGTCTTCGCCCGGGTCGATCTTCCCGGCCGGGAACTCGATGAAGACCTGGGCGTTCGGATAGCGGAACTGGCGCTCCAGCAGCACGCGGCCGTCGGGCAGCAGCGGCAGGATCACCACGGCGCCGGGGTGGCGGATGAATTCGCGGTGGCTGGTCGAGCCGTCGGGGAGACGGATGCGGTCGCGTTCGACCTTGAGGAAGGGACCATCGTAGACGACGCCGCCGTCGAGGCGGGTTTCTTTCAATTCCACGGACATGCAGACTCCAGTTGGGGGAACAGGGACCTTCGGCCGCGCATCCCCCAACGGGAAATCAGGAACGCCGCTTGCGCAGGTACCGAATCACGAAACCGGGAAACGCCAGCACGAGGAACAGGCAGGCGGTGACCGCATAGAACTCCCAGTTCTGGGCGAACGCGCCGCCGATCCGGGATTCCAGCAGCCGGGCTACCGCGCCGACAAGGAAGTATAAAACAATTAACTCGAGGAGGCGCACATGGAAGCGCTTGACACGCGCTTCGCCACCGGGCGTGGGTCCCTCGCCGGGAGGCAGGGGAATGAAACCGAACACGCGCTCGGTGAGGAAAGGCAGGTTGGCGGCCGCCACGGACAGGGCGACCACCAGCCAGACTGCCAGTGAAACGTCCACCAGCTTATTTTGCGAGGGTCGCCTGCATGGTGGTGTAGCACACCGCCAGCAGCCAGCCCGGAACGATACCCAGCACCACGACGGCGATGCCGTTGAGCGACATCACGGCGCGCATGTCGGCCGGGGTGTGGATCGCGTTGGTGTCCACCGCGTCGTCGAACCAGATGGTCTTGACGATGCGCAGGTAGTAGTAGGCGCCGATCAGCGAGAACATCACCGCCACGACGGCCAGCCACACCATACCGGCGTTGGCGACGGCTTGCAGCACGGCCCACTTGGCCATGAAGCCCACCATCGGCGGCACGCCTGCCAGCGAGAACATCATGATGGTCATGACGATCGCGAACCACGGGCTGCGCTTGCCCAGGCCCTTGAAGTCGACGATGTGCTCGGCTTCGTGGCCGGCGCGCGCCAGCATCATGATCAGGCCGAAGCTGCCGACCGTGGTCAGCACGTAGGTGATGGCGTAGTACATCGCGGCGCTGTAGGCGCCGGCGGCGTTCTCGGTATTGCCGTCGACCACGCCCACCACCATGGCGAGCAGGACGAAGCCCATCTGCGCGATGGTCGAGTAAGCCAGCATGCGCTTGATGTTGGTCTGCGCGATCGCGGTGATGTTACCGAAGGCCAGCGACAGCACGGCCAGGACCATCAGCATCTGCTGCCAGTCGAAGGCGACCGACGGCAGTGCTTCCACCAGCACGCGGATCACCATGGCGAAGGTCGCCAGCTTCGGTGCGCCGCCCAGCAGCAGGGTCACGGCGGTCGGCGAGCCCTGGTAGACGTCCGGCACCCACATGTGGAAAGGCACCACGCCCAGCTTGAAGGCCAGGCCGGCCACCAGGAACACCAGGCCGAACACCAGGATGGTGCGGTTGCCCGCTTCGGCGTCGGCAGTCACCTGGCCGATGGTGGTGATGTCCAGCGAACCGGTGGCGCCATAGATCATCGAGATGCCGTACAGCAGGAAGCCCGAGGCCAGCGCGCCCAGGATGAAGTACTTCATCGCGGCTTCGGTCGAGACGGCGTGGTCGCGGCGCAGGGCCACGAGGGCGTACAGCGACAGCGACATCAGTTCCAGGCCCAGGTAGAGCGACAGCATGCTGTTACCCGAGATCATGATCATCTGGCCCAGCATCGAGAACAGCGCGAGCACATAGAACTCGCCGCCCAGGTTACCCGACATCATGCTGCGGTCGCCCGCGTACTGGCGCGAATACACCAGGGTCATGGCGGTGGCCAGGTAGGTGAACAGCTTGAGCAGGTTCGACATCGGGTCGGCCACGTACATGCCATTGAAGGTGTACACGGTCGCGCCGGTGTTGAAGTCGGCCATGGTCAGCACGCCGCAGCCGGCGATGGTCAGGAGGGTCAGCGCGTAGGTCAGGGTGCGCTTGCCCTCCTTCAGGAACATGTCGATCAGCAGGATCGCGGAAGCCGCGATCAGCAGGAAGATTTCAGCATAGACCGGCGCCAGGTTGACGTCGGTCGCCGCTTGCATAGTCGTAGTCATTTCGTTCATGGCTTAATTAGGGCAGCTTGCTGACTGCAACGTGCTGCAGCAGGTCCGCGACCGAAGTCTGCAGGGTTTCGGCGATCGGCGCCGGGTACAGGCCCATCCACAGGGTGGCGATGGCCAGGACGCCCAGGATGGCGAACTCGCGGCCGTTCAGGTCGGTCAGCTCGGCCACGTGCTTGTGCACGATGGCACCGAACACGACGCGCTTGACCATCCACAGCGAGTAGGCGGCGCCCAGGATCAGGGCGGTGCCAGCCAGCAGGCCGGTCCAGAAGTTGAATTCGACGGCGCCCAGGATGACCATGAATTCGCCGATGAAGCCCGAGGTGGCAGGCAGGCCGGCGTTGGCCATCGAGAACAGCACGGCGAAGGCCGCGAACTTCGGCATGGTGTTGACCACGCCGCCGTAGTCGGCGATTTCACGCGAGTGGACGCGGTCGTAGAGCACGCCGATGCAGAGGAACATCGCGCCCGACACGAAGCCGTGCGAGATCGACTGCATCAGGCCGCCCTGCACGCCCAGGTCGTTGAACATGAAGAAGCCCAGGGTGACGAAGCCCATGTGGGCGATCGACGAGTAAGCGACCAGTTTCTTCATGTCCTTCTGGACCAGGGCCACCAGGCCGATGTAGATCACGGCGATCAGGGACAGCACGATGACGACCGGGGCCAGGTAGTGCGAGGCGTCCGGGGTGATCGGCAACGAGAAGCGCAGGAAACCGTAGGCGCCCAGCTTCAGCATGATCGCGGCCAGCACCACGGAACCGCCGGTCGGCGCTTCCACGTGGGCGTCCGGCAGCCAGGTGTGCACCGGCCACATCGGGACCTTCACGGCGAAGGCCATGAAGAAGGCGATGAAGATCAGGACCTGCTCCTTCATCGTCAGCGGCAGGCGGTGCCATTCCAGGATGTCGAAGGAACCCGACATGTTGTACAGGTAGACGATCGCGACCAGGGTCAGCAGCGAGCCGAAGAAGGTGTACAGGAAGAACTTGAATGCCGCATACACACGGTTCGGGCCGCCGAACACGCCGATGATGATGTACATCGGGATCAGGGTGGCTTCGAAGAAGAAGTAGAACAGCAGGCCGTCCATGGCGCAGAACACGCCGATCATCAGGCCCGACAGGACCAGGAAGGAACCCATGTACTGGGCCACGCGCTCCTCGATCACCTGCCACGCCGCCAGCACCACGATGATGGTGATGAAGGCGGTCAGCGGCACGAACCACAGCGACAGGCCGTCCACGCCCAGCTTGTAGAACACGTTGAAGCGTTCGATCCAGGATGCGGACTCATAGAACTGCATGCCGTGGGCGGCATTGTCGAAGTTCGCGATCAGCGGCAGGGTCGGCAGGAAGCTGACCACGGCGCCGACCAGCGACAGCATGCGGGTCAGGCCGGCATTCTTGTCGCGGCCGACGGCCAGCACGATCAGGCCGAACAGCACCGGAAGCCAGATCGCGAGGCTCAGGTAAGGTGGAAATGTAGAAATCGTTGACTGCATCATTTTTGTTTTCTCTGCCTCTGATTAACCGCGCCAGAACGGGAAGAAGTACAGCAGGGCCCCCAGCACGCCGGCGATCATCACGAACGCGTAGTGGTAGAGGTAGCCGGTCTGGGCCACACGGGTGATGCCCGAGAACCAGCCCACCAGCTTGGCGCTGCCGTTGACCATCAGGCCGTCGATCAGGCCGCGGTCGCCCACTTTCCACAGGCCGCCGCCCACGGCGCGCGCGCCGCCGGCGAACACGAACTGGTTGAACTTGTCCATGTAGTACTTGTTGTCCAGCAGGGTGTGCAGCGGCTTGAACTTGGCGTAGAACCAGGCCGGCACGCGCGGGTTGACCATGTAGCAGTAGTAAGCCAGTGCCACGCCGGCCAGGGCGAGCCAGAACGGTGCGGTCTGCAGGCCGTGGATCGCCATGGCGGCGGCGCCGTGGAATTCTTCGCGCAGGGCTTCCATCGCGCCGTGGTTCTCGCCGACGAAGATCACATTGTTGAAGAAGTCGCCGTGCAGCATCGGGCCGATCGCGATGTAGCCGATGATGACCGACGGGATCGCCAGCAGGACCAGCGGCAGGGTCACGACCCAAGGCGACTCGTGCGGCTTGTCGCCCGGCTGCAGGCCGTGGTGGTGGTGGTCGTCACCGTGTTCGTCTTCTTCGTGGTGCGCGTCCGAATCGTGGCCTTCGCTATGCGGCTGCGGGTTGTTCCAGCGCGATTCGCCATGGAACACCATGAAGTACATGCGGAAGGAGTAGAAGGCGGTCACGAACACGCCGGCCAGCACCGCGAAGTACGCAAAGCCTGCGCCGGGGATATTGGAAGCGTGCACTGCTTCGATGATCGAGTCCTTCGAGTAGAAACCGGCGAAGAACGGGGTGCCAATCAGGGCCAGCGAGCCGAGCAGCGAGGTGATCCAGGTGATCGGCATGTACTTGCGCAGGCCGCCCATGTTGCGCATGTCCTGGTCGTGGTGCATGCCGATGATGACCGAACCCGCGCCGAGGAACAGCAGCGCCTTGAAGAAGGCGTGGGTCATCAGGTGGAACACGGCCACCGAGTAGGCCGAGGCGCCCAGCGCGACGGTCATGTAGCCCAGCTGCGACAGGGTCGAGTAAGCGACGACGCGCTTGATGTCATTTTGAATGATGCCCAGGAAGCCCATGAACAGCGCGGTGATGGCGCCGATCACGATCACGAAGGACAGTGCGGTATCCGACAGCTCGAACAGCGGCGACATGCGCGAGACCATGAAGATGCCGGCGGTAACCATGGTCGCGGCGTGGATCAGCGCCGAGATCGGGGTCGGGCCTTCCATCGAGTCCGGCAGCCAGACGTGCAGCGGGAACTGCGCGGATTTACCCATCGCGCCGATGAACAGGCAGATGCAGGCGGCGGTCAGCAGCGGCCAGCCCAGGCCGGGCACGGTCATGCCGGCCAGCTTGTCGGCTTGCGCGAACACTTCGTTGTACTGCATGGTGCCCGAGGCTGCCAGCAGCAGGCCGATGCCCAGGATGAAGCCGAAGTCACCCACGCGGTTGACCAGGAAGGCCTTCATGTTCGCGAAGATCGCGGTCGGGCGGGTATACCAGAAGCCGATCAGGAGGTACGAGACCAGGCCCACCGCTTCCCAGCCGAAGAACAGCTGCAGGAAGTTGTTGGACATGACCAGCATCAGCATCGAGAAGGTGAACAGCGAGATGTACGAGAAGAAGCGGTTGTAGCCTTCGTCCTCGGCCATGTAGCCGATCGTGTAGATGTGGACCATCAGCGACACCGAGGTCACCACGCACATCATCATCGCCGACAGCGTATCGATCTGGAAGCCGACCGCCATCTTGAGGGTGCCGACCGTCATCCAGGTGTAGATGTCGCCGTTGAAGCTGGCGCCGTCGAGCACCGCCATCAGGGTCTGGACCGAGATGATCAGCGCGATCAGCACGCCCAGGATGGTCGCGGTATGCGACACCTTGCGGCCGACGACATTGCCAAAGAACTTGGTGCCGAGCAGGCCGGCGATCGCCGAGCCTGCGAGCGGCGCCAGGGGCACCGCCAGTAAAAGATTAGGGTTGAGAATTTGCCCCGCCATGTTGAACCTTATTCGTTATTGTTTACCAAGCCGACATCAGCCCTTCAGGCTGTCGAGGTCTTCCACGTTGATCGTGTCCAGGTTACGGAACAGGACCACCAGGATCGCCAGGCCGATTGCCGATTCGGCGGCCGCGACGGTCAGGATGAAGAACACGAAGATCTGCCCCGCCGCGTCGCCCAGGTAGTGCGAGAACGCGACGAAGTTCAGGTTCACCGCCAGCAGCATCAGTTCGATGGCCATCAGCAGGATGATGATGTTCTTCCGGTTCAGGAAGATGCCGATCACCGAGATCGCGAACAGGATCGCGCCCAGGACCAGGTAGTGTGCGAGCGACAAAGTCATTGTGCCTCCTTCGGTGCGGCGGCGGCAGCGGCTGCGGCTGCTTTTTCAGCATTGGCAGCATCGATGGCGCGCTGGTTGACCGCTTCCACCTTGACGATGCGCAGGCGGTCGTTACGCTTGACGCGAACCGCGAGGCCCGGGTCGATTGCTTTGGTGTCCTTGCGCTTGCGCAGGGTCAGGGCGACGGCGGCGATGATCGCCACCAGCAGCACCACGGCGGCGATTTCGAAGCCGTAGATGTACTTGGTGTAGATCAAGAGGCCCAGCTCCTTGGTGCCGCCGATGTTGGCGCCGGCAGCGGCAGCGGACTGCTCGAACTGGCTGAACGAACGGTACAGGACGGCGCCCATTTCGAGCACGATCAGTGCGCCGATGCTGGCCGCCAGCGGCAGGTGGCCCCAGATGCCTTCGCGCATGCGGTCGATATTAATGTCGAGCATCATGACGACGAACAGGAACAGCACCATGACGGCGCCGACATAGACCAGCACCAGCACGATGGCGAGGAACTCGGCCTTCAGCAGCAGCCAGATGCCGGCCGCGTTGAAGAAGGCGAGCACCAGGAACAGCGCGGCGTGGACCGGGTTCTTGGCGGTGATGACGCGCACGCTGGCCACCACCATCACGGCCGCGAACACGTAGAACAAAGCAGTTGTAAATTCCATGACTTTGACAGCCTCTTCTTATCGGTATTTCGCGTCCGCCTGGCGGGCGGCGGCGATGTCGGCTTCGTAGCGGTCGCCGACGGCCAGCAGCATCTCTTTGGTGTAGTAGAGATCGCCGCGCTTTTCGCCGTGGTACTCCAGCACGTGGGTCTCGACGATCGAATCGACCGGGCAGGACTCTTCGCAGAAGCCGCAGAAGATGCACTTGGTCAGGTCGATGTCGTAGCGCGTGGTGCGGCGGGTGCCGTCTTCGCGCTGCGCCGACTCGATCGTGATGGCCATGGCCGGGCAGACCGCCTCGCACAGTTTGCAGGCGATGCAGCGCTCTTCCCCGTTGGGATAGCGGCGCAGCGCGTGCAGGCCGCGGAAGCGGTTCGACATCGGGGTCTTCTCTTCCGGGTACTGGACCGTGATCTTGCGCGACAGCGCATACTTGCCGGTCAGGGCCAGGCCCTTGAAGAGTTCGGACAGCATCAGGCTGCCGAGGATTTCTTTAACTCGATTCATTTGATTTCTGCTTCCTTACTTCCAAATGTTCCACGGGGACTGCATCACGGCAGCCACCAGGACGAGCCAGATCAGGGTCAGCGGAATGAAGACTTTCCAGCCCAGGCGCATGATCTGGTCATAGCGGTAACGCGGGAAGGTGCCGCGGACCCAGATCATCATCGAGACCAGCAGGAACATCTTCGCGAACAGCCAGAAGAAGCCGCCGACCGGGCCGAATTCCAGGAAGCCGAACGGTGCTTGCCAGCCGCCCAGGAACATGATCGATGCCAGGGTCGCGATCAGAATCATGTTGGCGTATTCCGCCAGCATGAACATCGCGTAGGACATGCCCGAATATTCCACCATGTGGCCGGCGACGATCTCCGATTCGCCTTCCACCACGTCGAACGGGTGGCGGTTGCACTCGGCCAGGCCGGAGACGAAGTAGATGATGAACAGCGGCAGCAGCGGCAGCCAGTTCCACGACAGGAAGGTCAGGCCCATGGACGCGAAGGTACCGACGCCCTGCCCTGCCACGATGTCCGAGAAGTTCAGGCTGCCCGAGACCATCAGCACCACGACCATCACGAAGCCCATCGGGATTTCGTAGGAGATCATCTGGGCCGAGGCGCGCATCGCGCCCATGAACGAGTACTTCGAGTTCGAGGCCCAGCCGGCGATGATGATGCCGTAGACTTCCATCGAAGTAATCGCCAGCAGCAGGAGCAGGCCGGCGTTGACGTTCGCCAGCGCCGCTTGCGGGCCGAAAGGCACGACCGACCAGGCGGCCAGGGCCGGCATGATGGTCATGATCGGGCCGATCACGAACAGGCTGCGGGTGGCTTTCGTCGGGATGACGATTTCCTTGAGCAGCAGCTTGAGCGCGTCGGCGATCGGCTGCAGCAGGCCGCCCGGACCCACGCGGTTCGGGCCCACGCGGATCTGGATCCAGCCGATCAGCTTGCGCTCCCACAGGGTCAGGTAGGCGACCAGGCCCATCAGCGGCAGCAGGACCACCACGATTTTCAGGACGGTCCAGATCAGCGGCCAGACCGGCGCGATCGGGCTGGCGGCGCCGAATTCATAGAAACTATCGATATAACCGGGCGTTGCCATTACTTGCCCTCCCCTGCTTTTTCAACTTTGATTTCGCCAAACATGGCGCCGAGGGTCGCGACCGCGCGATGGCCGGCGGCGACGCGCACGGCGTTCGACGGCAGGCCCGCATCCACGTCGGCCACCAGGACGGCGCTGCCGGAACCCTGGGTCACCTTGACGGTGTCGCCCGCCTTCACGCCGAGCTGTTCGGCGACGGCTTTCGACAGCGAGACCAGCGGCGCGTTCGAGGCTACGGTGCGCTGCAGCGGCTCCGAACGGCGCGCCAGCGCGTCGGTGAAGTAGACCGGCACGTCGGTGACGCGCTCGAGCTGGCCGGCGCTAGCGTACATGCCTGCTTCCGGCGCCAGCTTGGCGGCGTTGCTCAGCTTGGCGGACAGGTCGGTGTTGCCCTTGCCCAGCGCTTCGTCGCGGATCGATTCCGAAGTCTCGTAGTCGAAGCCCGACAGGCCCAGCAGGTTGCCCAGCACGCGCAGCACTTTCCAGGCCGGACGGGTTTCGCCCAGCGGACGCACGGTGCCGTTGAAGCTCTGCGCGCGGCCTTCGCAGTTCACAAAAGTACCGGCGGTCTCGGTGAACGGCGAGACCGGCAGCAGCACGTCGGCGTAGTCCATGCCGTGCTTGAACGGCGACATCGCCACGACCATCTCGGCGCCCTGCAGCGCGGCCAGGGCCTGCTGCGGGTTGGCCGCATCCAGTTCCGGCTCGGCGTTCAGCAGCACATAGGCCTTCTTCGGCGAAGCGAACACGGCTTCGTTCTTGCCCGAGGTGGCGCCTACCAGGTAGCCGCCCACGGTGTTGGCGCCTTCGACCAGGTAGCCGAAGGTGCATCCCGTTGCTTCGGCGATCCACTGCGCGGCGGCGTGGATCTTGGAAGCTTGCGGGTGGTTGCCTGCGGCATTGCCCAGCAGGATGGCGCCCGGCAGTTCCACGTCGCCAGCGACGACCAGCGAAGCGGCGATGCCCTTGGCGGCGTTGCCGGCTTCGATGCCGTCGAAGCCAGCCGGCGCAGCGACGCCCTTGGCGGCGGCGACAGCCACGACCACTTCGGACAGCGCTGCCAGCCAGTCGGTCGGCGCGGCGATCAGCTTGTTCGCGATCGGCATGAGCAGGTCGTCGTTCGACGCGCCCACCAGCGACAGCTTGGCGCCGGCCTTGGTGGCGGCGCGCAGGCGGGTGGCGACCAGCGGGTGGTCCTTGCGCAGGTTCGAACCGATGACCAGCGCGCGCTTGAGCTTGCTCAGTGCGGCGATCGGCATGCCCAGCCACGGGGTGACCTGGCCGGTGAGGCCGAAGTCGCTCTGGCGCAGGCGGAAGTCGATGTTGTCCGAACCGATGCCGCGCACGGTCTTGTTCAGCAGGTAAAGTTCTTCCAGGGTCGAGCTGGCGGTGGCGACGGCGGCGATGCTGTCGGCGCCATGCTCGTGACGGATGTTACGCAGGCCGTGGGCCACGTATTCCAGCGCGGTCTGCCAGTCGGTTTCCTGCCACACGCCGCCCTGCTTGATCATCGGGTTGACCAGGCGGTCGGCATTGTCCAGCGCCTCGTACGAGAAGCGGTCCTTGTCCGAGATCCAGCATTCGTTGATGGCTTCGTTTTCCAGCGGCAGCACGCGCATGACCTTGCCGCCCTTGACCTGGACGATCAGGTTGGTGCCCAGCGAATCGTGCGGCGACACCGAACGGCGGCGCTGCAGTTCCCACGGACGCGCGGTGTAGCGGAACGGCTTGCTGGTCAGCGCGCCGACCGGGCACAGGTCGATCATGTTGCCCGACACTTCCGAGTCGACGGTCTTGCCGAGGAAGGTGGTGATCTCCGAGTGCTCGCCGCGGCCGACCATGCCGAATTCCATCACGCCGGCCACTTCCTGGCCGAAGCGCACGCAACGGGTGCACTGGATGCAGCGCGACATCTCTTCCATCGAGATCAGCGGGCCGGCCTCTTTCGGGGCCACCACGCGCTTCTCTTCTTCGTAGCGCGAGCCGCTCTTGCCGTAGCCGACGGCCAGGTCCTGCAGCTGGCATTCGCCGCCCTGGTCGCAGATCGGGCAATCCAGCGGGTGGTTAATGAGGAGGAACTCCATCACCGACTTCTGGGCCTGCACGGCCTTGTCGCTGTGGGTGCGCACGATCATGCCCGGCGAGACCGGGGTCGCGCAGGCAGGCATCGGCTTCGGCGCCTTCTCCACTTCGACCAGGCACATGCGGCAGTTCGCTGCGATCGACAATTTCTTGTGATAGCAGAAGTGCGGGATATAGGTCCCGAGTTTGTTTGCGGCGTCCATCACCATGGAACCTGGTGCGACTTCGACTTTCTTGCCGTCTAATTCAATTTCAACCATTTGATCGTTACCTGACCTGGTTTAAAGGTATGCGGGCACGAGGCAGTGCTTGTGCTCGATGTGATATTCGAATTCCTCGCGGAAGTTCTTGATCATCGCTTCGACCGGCATCGCTGCTGCATCGCCCAGGGCGCAGATGGTGCGGCCCTTGATGTTGAAAGCGATGTTGTTCAGCAGGTCCATGTCTTCAGGACGGCCCTTGCCGTGCTCGATGCGGTGGACCATGCGGTACATCCAGCCGGTGCCTTCACGGCACGGGGTGCACTGGCCGCAGGATTCTTCGTAGTAGAAGTACGACAGGCGCAGCAGCGACTTGACCATGCAGCGGGTCTCGTCCATGACGATCACGGCGCCCGAGCCCAGCATCGAGCCGGCCTTGGCGATCGAATCGTAGTCGAGGTCGGTGTCCATCATGACTTCGCCGCGGATCACGGGAGCCGAGGAACCGCCCGGGATGACGGCCTTGATCTTCTTACCGCCGCGCATGCCGCCGGCCAGCTCCATCAGCTTGGCGAACGGAGTGCCCAGCGGGACTTCATAGTTGCCCGGACGTTCGACGTCGCCCGAGATCGAGAAGATCTTGGTGCCGCCGTTGTTCGGCTTGCCGAGGCCCATGTAGTTCTCGGCGCCCATGTTCAGGATGAAGGGGACGGCCGCGAAGGTCTCGGTGTTGTTGATGGTGGTCGGCTTGCCGTACAGGCCGAACGAGGCCGGGAACGGCGGCTTGAAGCGCGGCTGGCCCTTCTTGCCTTCCAGCGACTCGAGCAGCGCGGTCTCTTCGCCGCAGATGTAGGCGCCGTAGCCGTGGTGGGCGTGCAGCTGGAACGAGAATTCCGAACCCATGATCTTGTCGCCCAGGAAGCCGGCGGCGCGCGCCTCTTCCAGCGCTTCCTCGAAGCGCAGGTATTCCTGGAAGATCTCGCCGTGGATGTAGTTGTAGCCCACGGTGATGCCCATCGCGTAGGCGCCGATGGCCATGCCTTCGATCAGCGCGTGCGGGTTGTAGCGGATGATGTCGCGGTCCTTGAACGTGCCCGGTTCGCCTTCGTCGGTGTTGCAGACGAGGTATTTCTGGCCCGGGAACTGGCGCGGCATGAAGCTCCACTTCAGGCCGGTCGGGAAGCCCGCACCGCCGCGGCCGCGCAGGCCGGAGGTCTTCAGGTCGGCGATGATGGCTTCAGGCGCGATCTTCTCTTCGATGATGCGGCGCAGGGCCGAATAGCCGCCGCGCTTGACGTAGTCGGCCAGGCGCCAGTTGTCGCCGTTCAGATCCTTCAGGATCAGGGGATTGATGTGACGGTCGTGCAGGCTGGTCATTTCTTGAGTTCCTCTACCAGGGCGTCGATCTTCTCGTCGCTCATGAACGAGCACATGCGATGGTTATTCACCAGCATGACCGGTGCGTCGCCGCACGCGCCCATGCACTCGCCTTCGATCAGGGTGAACTGGCCATCTAGAGTGGTGTCGCGATAATCGATCCCGAGCTTGTCCTTCAGGCGCTGGCCGGCGCGTTCGCCGCCCGACAATGCGCAAGGCAGGTTGGTGCACACGGTGATCTTGTGCTTGCCGACCGGCTTGATGTTGTACATGTTGTAGAAGGTCGCCACTTCCTGCACGGCGATCGCCGGCATGCCGATGTAGTCGGCGATTTCCTGCATGGTTTCCGGCGACAGCCAGCCCAGTTCGACCTGGGCGTGGGCCAGCGAGGCCATCACGGCCGACTGGCGTTGATCGGCTGGGTACTTGGCCAGCTCGCGATCGATCTTCTTGTAGGTTTCCTGCGATAACATAATCTAGCGTCCTTCTTATCGGTCGATACTGCCGAACACGATGTCCTGCGTGCCGATGATGGTGACGGCGTCCGCGATCATGTGGCCGCGCGCCATTTCGTCCAGGCTCTGCAGGTGGGCATAGTCCGGGGTACGGATCTTCAGGCGGTAAGGCTTGTTGGCGCCGTCGGACACGATGTAGATGCCGAACTCGCCCTTCGGGTGCTCGACCGCCGCATAGGCCTCGCCTTCCGGCACGTGGAAGCCTTCGGTGAACAGCTTGAAGTGGTGGATCAGCGATTCCATGTTGGACTTCATGTCCATGCGGTTCGGCGGCGCGATCTTGTTGTTGTCGATCATGACCGGGCCCGGATTCACGGCCAGCCACTTCACGCACTGCTTGATGATGCGGTTCGACTGGCGCATCTCTTCGATACGCACCAGGTAGCGGTCGTAGGAGTCGCCGTTGGTGCCGACCGGGATGTCGAAGTCCATCTTGTCGTAGACCGCGTACGGCTGCTGCTTGCGCAGGTCCCAGGCGATGCCCGAGCCGCGCAGCATGGCGCCGGTGAAGCCCATGGCTTTCGCGTCTTCCGGCGAGACCACGCCGATGCCCACGGTACGCTGCTTCCAGATACGGTTATCGGTCAGCAGGGTCTCGTATTCGTCGACATAGCCATCAAAACGTTTCGTGAACGCGTCGATGAAGTCCAGCACCGAGCCCTGGCGGTCGCGGTTCAGGTCGTCGATGGCCTTCTTCGAGCGGATCGGCGATTCGCGGTGCCGCGGCATGGCGTCCGGCAGGTCGCGGTAGACGCCGCCCGGGCGGTAGTAGGCCGCGTGCATGCGCGCGCCCGACACGGCTTCATAGACGTCGAACAGGTCTTCGCGGTCGCGGAAGGCGTACAGGAAGGGACCCATGGCGCCGATGTCCAGCGCGTGCGCGCCCAGCCACATCAGGTGGTTCAGGATACGGGTGATTTCGTCGAACATCACGCGGATGTACTGCGCGCGCACCGGCGCTTCGATGCCCAGCAGCTTTTCCACTGCCAGCACGTAGCCGTGCTCGTTGCACATCATCGAGACGTAGTCCAGGCGGTCCATGTACGGGACCGACTGCAGGTAGGTGCGGGTCTCGGCCAGCTTCTCGGTCGCGCGGTGCAGCAGGCCGATGTGCGGGTCGGCGCGCTGGATCACTTCGCCGTCGAGTTCCAGCACCAGGCGCAGCACGCCGTGCGCTGCCGGGTGCTGCGGACCAAAGTTCAGGGTGTAATTCTTAAGCTCAGCCATTATTTCGTCCCGTAGGTTTCTTCGCGGATCACGCGCGGGATGTTCTCGCGCGGCTCGATCGTCACGGGTTGGTAGATCACGCGTTTCTGTTCAGGGTCGTAGCGCATCTCGACATAGCCCGAGATCGGGAAGTCCTTGCGGAACGGGTGGCCGATGAAGCCATAGTCGGTCAGGATGCGGCGCAGGTCGCCGTGGCCGTCGAACAGGATGCCGTACAGGTCGAACGCTTCGCGCTCGTACCAGTTCGCCGCACGCCAGATGCCGGTCACCGATTCGACCAGCGGCATGTCGTCGTCCGGGCAGAACACGCGCACGCGCACGCGCCAGTTGTGCTCGATCGAGAGCAGGTGGGTCACGACCGCGAAGCGCAGGCCGTCCCAGGTGCCCTCGCCATATTGCGAGTAGTCGACGCCGCACAGGTCGATCAGTTCTTCGAAGCGCAGGCTCGGGTCGTCGCGCAGCGTCTGCATGGCTTGCAGGTAGTCGGCGGCCTTGACCACCACGGTCACTTCACCCAGCGCCGAGCTGATTGCTGCGCCCTCGCCCAGTGCATTTTTCAGGGCGAGTTCAAGGGTTTCGAGTTTAGTCGTCATGGTAAATCGCTGTTTTTAGCGCGCGATGGTATTGGTGCGCTTGATCTTGTTCTGCAGCTGCATGATGCCGTACAGGAGCGCTTCCGCGGTCGGCGGGCAGCCCGGCACGTAGACGTCGACGGGAACGATGCGGTCGCAGCCGCGCACCACCGAGTACGAATAGTGGTAGTAGCCGCCGCCGTTGGCGCAGGAGCCCATCGAAATGACCCAGCGCGGCTCGGCCATCTGGTCGTAGACCTTGCGCAGTGCGGGAGCCATCTTGTTGCACAGCGTGCCGGCGACGATCATGACGTCCGACTGGCGCGGCGATGGGCGGAACACAATGCCAAAACGGTCGAGATCGTAGCGGGCGGCGCCCACATGCATCATCTCGACCGCGCAGCATGCCAGACCGAACGTCATCGGGAACATCGATCCCGTGCGCGCCCAGTTGATCAGCTTATCGGCTGTGGTGGTAATGAAACCTTCGTTTAATACGCCTTCAATTGCCATGGCTTATTCCCAATCAAGGGCACCTTTCTTCCAGATGTACCAGAAACCGACGACGAATTCGGCGATGAACACCATCATCGTGACGAAGCCAGTCCAGCCCAGTTCGCGCATCGAGACGCCCCATGGGAAGAAGAATGCCGTTTCCAGATCAAACAAAATAAACAGGATCGCGACCAGGTAGTACCGGACGTCGAACTTCATGCGCGCGTCTTCGAAGGCTTCGAAGCCGCATTCATACGGGGACAGCTTGGCGGCATCCGGGCGGTGCGGACCGAGCAGGCGGCCGAGCACCTGCGGGGCGACACCGACGCCGACGCCAATCAGAATAAAGAGAAGAACGGGGAAATAATTTTCGAGGTTCACGATGAAGCCTATTTGAACGATCGGTTAAAGACACACTGCGGGGGATGCAGCGCCGAGTCGCGCGAACCTGGCATGAGGGTTGCCACCAGGACCGTACGACTGATCCTCGCAAAAAAGCCAGCTCAGGCAGGAGAGCGGTTGCTCATCGCCCTAGCTGGCTCTTCTTTATCTTGGTGCCGACGGCGAGACTCGAACTCGCACAGCTTGCGCCACTACCCCCTCAAGATAGCGTGTCTACCAATTTCACCACGTCGGCTGGAGACCAGTATTTTACCCTGCCTTACTACTTTTTTTCAATGCACAAATTGCGCTACTACAAGGATATTTCGCAATTTCTCAACTTTAGGAGGAGGTTCTGGAGGAGGAGCACCAGGGTCCATCACTGTCGAGGGCCGGTACCGGCCATCATTGTCGCGAAGCTCGCCGCGGGCAGGGTCGCCTGCGAGGCCGCATTCTACAGCTATTTGCGAACAGGTGCGCACGGCACCTCTTCATTCATCAGGCCAATGCCGGGTCACGACGAAGGCGCGATGCTGTCTTGCCAACAGGGCTGACGGCAACACCGCCAACCCTTGGGGTATTACTTGCCTGCCGGAGCCGGAGCCGCCGGGGCAGCCTGGTTTGCCGGAGCGGCCGGCAGGGTCGGCACGTCCGCGGCCGGAGCCGGAGCAGCCGGAGCCGGAGCGGTGGCCGGCACATTGGCGCCCGCGTTGGCCGGCACGCCGGTGGCCGGGGCCTGGGTCGACGGCACGGTCACGCGGCCCATCACGCCTTCGTCTTCGGTGCTGGTGCGGTTGTTGCCGGCATAGGCCAGCGCCAGGGTCGAGGCGAAAAAGACCGCAGCGGCCACCGCGGTCGACTTCGACAGGAAGTTCGACGAGCCCGATGCGCCGAACAGGCTGCCCGAGGCGCCCGAGCCGAAGGCCGCGCCCATGTCGGCGCCCTTACCGTGCTGGACGAGCACCAGGCCGATGATGGCCAGGGCCGAGATGACCTGCACGACAATAATCAGATTGAACAAGGTGTTCATTGCAATTCCATTTCAAGGCAAAGTTTAACTACGTGTATAAATTCTTCAGCTGGCTGCGCGGATGATCGCCAGGAAGTCCGCCGCCTTCAGGGCCGCGCCGCCGATCAGGCCGCCGTCGATGTCCGGCTGCGCCATCAGGTCGGCTGCATTGTCCGGCTTCATGCTGCCGCCGTAAAGGATGGCGACGCTATCGGCCGCGCCGGCGTTGCAGGCACGCAGCTGGGCGCGCAATTGCGCATGCACTTCCTGCGCCATCTCCGGCGTGGCGGTCTTGCCGGTGCCGATCGCCCAGACCGGCTCGTAGGCGACGACGATCCTGGCGACCGCATCCTTGCCCAGCAGTTCCAGCACGGCGTCGAGCTGGGCGCCGACCACGGAGGCGGTCTGCCCTGCTTCGCGCTCGGCCAGGGTTTCGCCGACGCAGACGATCGGGGTCAGGCCGGCAGCCAGGGCCGCCTGGGCCTTGCGCGCCACCAGCCCGTTCGACTCGCCGTGGTAGGCGCGGCGCTCCGAGTGGCCGACGATCACGTAACGGCAATGGAAATCGAGCAGCATCGAGGCCGCCACTTCGCCCGTGAAGGCGCCGGACGGCTGGGCCGAGACATCCTGGGCGCCCCAGGCCAGCTTGCTACCCTGGAGCAGTTGTTCGCACTGGAACAGATAGGGCGAGGGAACACAGACCGCGCACGCGGCGGCCTTGCCATCAAGGCCTTCGAGAATACCGGTAAGCAGCGCGGTGTTGGCTTCGCGGCTGCCGTTCATCTTCCAGTTGCCTACAACGAGTTTGGGACGCATAGTACCCCACGGTCAAATAACCCGCTATTTTAGCGGTCGAAAATGTGGCGGTCAAACAATGGCTGAGCTGATTGCCCTGCCCTGCACCGCCTTCCCATACAAGTGTTGGCTTACAACACTTGCAATACGATCTTGCCGACGTGGGCGCCCGACTCCATCAGCGCGTGCGCTTCGGCAGCCTGCTCCAGCGGGAAGCTGCGGTAGATCACCGGCTTCAGCTTGCCTTCGCCGAACAGCGGCCAGACCCGCTCGCGCAGCTGGCGCGCGATGGCGGCCTTGAAGGCCACCGGGCGCGGACGCAGGGTCGAGCCGGTGATGGTCAGGCGGCGGCGCAGCACCTGGCCCATGTCCAGGCTGGCCTTGGCGCCGCCCAGCAGCGCGATCACGACCAGGCGGCCATCGTCGGCCAGGCAATTGATTTCACGGGCCACGTAGTCGCCGGCCACCATGTCCAGTATCACATCGACACCGCGCCCAGCCGTGAGTTCCTTGACAACGGCCGTGAAATCTTCGGTCTTGTAATTGATGGCGCGTTCGGCGCCGAGCTCCTCGCAGGCGCGGCACTTGTCGTCGGAACCCGCGGTGGCGAACACGCGGTGGCCGAGGGCCCTGGCCAGCTGGATCGCGGTCACGCCGATGCCCGAGCTGCCGCCCTGCACCAGCAGGGTCTCGCCCTCGGCCAGGCGGGCGCGGTCGAACACATTGCTCCAGACGGTAAAGAATGTTTCCGGCAGCGTGGCGGCCTCCAGCGGCGTGAGGGCGGGCGGCAGCGGCAGGCACTGTTCCAGCGGCGCGGCGCAGAATTCGGCATAGCCGCCGCCCTGCACCAGGGCACAGACCATGTCGCCTTTCCTGAAGCCGCTGGCGCCGAGTTCGCCGTCGACGATCTCGCCCGCCACTTCCAGGCCCGGCAGATCGGAGGCGCCGGGCGGCACCGGATAGTGGCCGAGGCGCTGCAGCACGTCGGGCCGGTTGATGCCGGCCGCATGCACTTTGATCAGGACTTCGCCTTCCTTCAGCTGCGGCAGCGGACGCTCGCACAGTTGGAGGACCTCCGGCTTGCCGGGCTGCGTGATTTCGATGGCGCGCATGGACGGCTCCGTATTGAAAAAAGCGCAATTGTACGGTACGCGGGGCGTGGGCGTCGCCGGGAACCCGCTTGGCTTGCCTTAACAGCAACACTAATGGTGCACTTCACGTCATCCGGGGAGAAGCGGCTGCTCAACCCCTTGACAAGCGGCAAACAGGTTCTTGCCATGCGTCGGCTTGAGTTTTGACACCAGCTCGACACATGACCCGCGCCGCGAGCACTTCACTCTCTCGCATGCCGCTTGATCGACGCGATCGCTGCTTCCATTTTCAATCTTGCCGACGCATTCGCTGAGTGCACGCTGATTGCCGGCGGCGCCATGCCGACAGTGACTACCTGCTCCTCCAGCCATAACAGCACCGTATAGCCCGTACCGCGCTCGTCGTCACCCAGATCGTGGTCGAGCGACAGCTCGGTCACTTGTCCGGTCTTGAGCAGGGCAATGACCTCGTCGGGCCAGTAGGTACGGACCCAGCCTTCCGGGGTTACGCGCTCGTCGTCCAGAAACACCTTCATGTTTGCCTTTTCATCCATACACTGCCGCAGCCAGCTTCTCCACGTGATCGGATGCCCATCTTGAACATCGACCCGGACACGAACCTGCATCGTTGTAATTACTGTTGAGTTCTTTCTCATCAGGTGCATAATTGACATCATGCCCGCCAGTTTCCCTCGAGGACGATCATGGCCACTCCCCCTTCCGCGCAAGCGCCGCGCCGCGCCGGCTCCCTATCTAGCCTGGCCAGCGCCCTGCTCGCGGCCACCCTGGCCGCGTGCGGCGGGGGTGGCGACAGCGCCCCGGCGGCTGCCCCGGCGCCTCAGCCGCCACCGGTCGCGACGCTGCCCGGCAGCTACGCCGATCCGGTGGTCTACTCTGGCGCGGCAACGGCGTCGCTGACAGCTGCGGAAGAGCGCGCCGCCACGGTCGCGGCCCGCATCACTCTCGACGGCCGCCCGCTCGACTACACCGCCACCACCGGGCACCTGACAGCCACCGACCTCGCCACCGGACAGCCGGCAGCATCCTTCTTTTATGTCGCCTACACCGCCGGCGCCCAGCCGGCGGCGCAGCGCCCGCTCACCTTCTTCTACAACGGCGGCCCGGGTTCGGCCTCGATCTGGCTGCACCTCGGCGCCTTCGGGCCGCGCAGGCTGGCGACCGGCTTCCCGTCCACCGAGCCTCCCCCTGCTACACCTCAGCTTGTCGACAACCAGGAAACCCTGCTGGACCATTCCGACCTGGTCTTCGTCGACGCCATCGGCACCGGCTACTCGCAGGCGATCTCGCCGCGCACCAACGCCCAGTTCTGGGGCGTGGACCAGGACGCGGCGGCCTTCCGCGACTTCGTGCGCCGCTACCTCGCCGCCAACAACCGGCAAGCGTCGCCGGTCTACCTGTTCGGCGAATCCTACGGCGCGCCGCGCACGGCGGTGCTGTCCAACCTGCTCGAAAGCGCCGGCGTGCGCGTGGCCGGCGTGATGCTGCAGTCGGCCGCCATGAACTACAACTCCAACTGCGGCGTCTTCGACCCGGGCCAGCTCAGCTGCGAAGGCTATCTCCCGAGCTATGCGGCGGTGTCCGCCTACCACCAGAACGGCAGCCTGCCGACCGACTTTTCGTCGTTGCTGCAGCAGGTGCGCGACTTCGCCGCAGGCGCCTACCGCAGCGAGGTCGGCGCCTTCCTCGCCAGCGGCACGCCGCCGAGCGACGCCACCGTGACCCAGCTGGCCGCCTATACCGGGGTGCCGACGCTAAGCTGGCGCCAGGATCTGTCGATGGTGCCGGGCGCCTACCGCGCGCGCCTGCTGCCGGGCCAGGTGATCGGACGCTACGACGCCCGGGTGAAGGCGCCCGGCGGCAGCGCACTGGGAAACGGCGATCCCTCGATCAACCTGGTGGGCAACGCTTTCGTCAGCACGATCGGCACCTATCTGAAGGACGAACTGCGCTATACCGCGACGACGCCCTACCTCAGCTCCAACAATGTCCTCAACCTGTGGAGCTTCACGCACGACGGCAAGCCGCTGCCGGACACGATACCGGACCTGGCCGCGGCCATGACCCTCAATCCCGCATTGAAAGTGATCGCCATGAGCGGCTATCATGATCTTGCGACGCCGTTTTACCAGACCGAGCTGGACCTGGCGCGGCTGGGCGCCGGCGCAAGCATTCAGATTCGCAACTACAACAGCGGGCACATGAGCTATCTCGACGACAGCGTGCGCCGCCTCCAGAAGGCCGATTTGCGCGCCTTCTACAACAGCGTATCGGTGGCACCATGAAGACCATGCACCTGTTTATCCTGCTTGCGAGTGCGGCGGGCGCGGCTGCCGCGCAGGCGCCGCTGGGCAACGACGCCCAGGTCCCGCCGGCACTGCGGGTCCGGCCGGCCGAACCGGCGGCGGCGGGCGCCGAGCTGCGCGCGCAGGCGCTGGCCAAGCTGAAGGCGCAGTTCAAGGCGGCCGACCATGACGGCAATGGCAGCCTGACTGCCGAAGAGGCGAAAAGCTTCGGTTTCGTCGCCAGCCATTTCGACGCCATCGACACCAGGCGCCGCGGCGCCGTCACCTTCGACGAGCTTCGCGCCTACCTGGAGCGGGCGAAAGCCGACCGGCGCTAGGATGCCGGCCGGAACCGCCGGCTGCGATTCTCAGGACCCGACTCCCGTCCGCGAGGCCGTCGGCAGCGGCGTCCCCGGCCGCCAGGTACGCGACAGCGCCTGGGCTTCCTCGATCTGTTCCTGGGTCATCTGGCGCGAGATCGCCGCGCGCTGGTCGACCGCATTGCGGTTGCCGCCGGCCGCCGCCAGGTTCCACAGCATGTAGGCCAGCACCATGTCCTGCGGCATCCCGGCCTGGTGATAGCGGTACATGAGCCCCAGCGCGTGCTGGGCCTCGGCATGTCCCTGCTCCGCCGCTCTGCGGAACCAAGTGACGGCATGCTTCTGGTCCTGCGGCACCGAGTTGCCGGTGTAGTACATCGCCCCCACCACGTACTGCGCGTCGGCCTTGCCCTGCAGCGCTGCTTTGTGATGCCAGGAAAAGGCTTGCTTGTAATCGCGCGTGACGCCGCGGCCCATGTAATACATCAGGCCCAGCAAATGCTGGGCGTCCGCGTTGCCGGCCCTGGCAAGCGGACTGATCTCCTTCAGCGCCAGCGCGTAGTTGCGGGCGTTATAGGCGCTCGCGCCTTCCGCGAAGCCGGCCTGGGCACTGAGGTGCAGGCCGAACGCGACTGCGAACGCTACGATGTGTTTTTTCATGTCTCGTGCATGGAATCGGGATCTCTGCGTATCCTTGGTCCTTGTTCAGGACTCCCGTTGTTTTGTTCTTGTTTTCTTGTTCTTGTTTTTTACTACTTCCAGCTGACCTTGCCCAGCCCTTCGACCTCGACCTTGCGGTTCTGCGGCTTGCCGTACACCGTCACCGAGCCCATCCCCGACAGGGTCAGCTTGGCGTTGTGGTTGGCGGTCACGGTCGCATTGCCCAGGCCGGACAGGTCCAGCGTGACGTTCTCGGCCGTACACTGCTGGGCATCGAGGCCGCCCAGTCCACCGAGCTCGGCCTTGAGGCTCTTGCTGCGGCCCGACAGGGTCACGAAGCCGGCGCCGTGCAGGTTCAGGTCGATGCTCTCGCTGTTGATGCCGTGCACGCGCATGCTGCCGACACCGCCCAGGTTGGCCGTCACCACGCGGTAGTTCGATGATACATTCATCGAGCCGGCCCCATCGAGCGTCAGCTCGAGTTCGTCGCCGGAGAACCCGCTCACCTCGGTGGAGCCGACGCTTTCGGACGACACTTCGCGCAGGCTCGGCAGCACCAGCTCCGCGCGCAGGCCGGAACCGCGTCCGATGTTCAGGCCGACGCCACGGGTCTCGGTGTCGATGTTGAGCGTATCGCCGCTCTGCAAGGTGGTGGTCTTGCCCAGCAGGCGCGGATCGCCGGTGAGCACCAGGGTGGCGTTGCTGCCCTGGCGGATCTTCATGTCGACCACGCCGTCGAGCTTGACGCGCACCACGCGCGCATCGACCGGGCGCATTTCCGTGACCACCTCCGGCGCGGCATGCGCGATCCCGAATGTGGCGCACAGGCTGGCCAGCGCCACGCCCAGCTTGATCAGGTGATTCATCCAGCGTCCTTTCTCGTCTCGTTCTTGCCTGGGCCGCTCGTGGCCTGCCCGGCATCATACCTTAGCATGTTGCAACTATATCGCGGGACCAGGCCGCTGCGCAGCGGCTTGCGACGAACTGCATAAAACGCGGAACAGGGCGCGCATGGCGGAGACCGATGCACTATGGATGAACGGAATAATCTCACATGCATATGCTATAAAAACATTACTTGTTGACATGACATTGCGCTAAGATGCGGAGCCTGATGGTCCGCAAAACGGCCGTCAACAGCTCACTTCCCAGAGTTCCTATTCGAGGTCACCAATGCGCATGCGCCAATTACCTGTTTTGCTGGCCGGGCTCACCCTTTCGCTGTCGGCAGCCGCCGCACCGAAAGACCAGTGGACCCTTCCGGTCAACGTCAAGAAACTCGATAACGGCCTGACCGTCATCGTCTCGGAAGACCGCACTTCGCCGACCGTCGGCGTCTCCGTGGTCTACCACGTGGGCATGCGCCTGGAGCCGAAGAACCGCACCGGCTTCGCCCACCTGTTCGAACACCTGATGTTCCAGGGCACCCCGAATGCGCCGAAGGGCGTGTTCGACACCACCATCACCGCAGGCGGCGGCCGCAACAATGGCTCGACCCGTCCGGACTTCACCAACTACATCGAAACCGCGCCGGTGTCGGCGCTGGAGCCGATCCTGTGGCTGGAAGCCGACCGGATGAAGACCCTGGACTTCAACGAGAAGACCCTGAAGAACCAGCAGGACGTGGTCAAGGAAGAGATCCGCGTCAACGTGAAGAACCAGCCTTACGGCGGCTTCATGTGGATCGACATCAGCCAGCAGGCGTTCCAGAAGTGGGAGAACAACCACGACGGCTACGGCAGCTTCCAGGATCTCGAGAACGCCAACCTGGACGACGTGCGCGCCTTCCACCGCGACTACTACGGCCCGAACAACGCGGTGCTGGCGATCGCCGGCGACATCACCCCGCAGCAGGGCTTCGAGCTGGCGCAGAAATACTTCGGCAAGATCCCGGCCCGTCCCACTCCGAAGCCGGGCGACTTTAGCGAGCCGCTGAACACCGTCGAGAAGCGCGTGGTGCAGAGCGACGCCCTGGCCCAGGTGCCGGCGATCGCCGCAGCATGGAAAGTCCCTGAGCGCGGCAGCAAGGACCAGGCCGCGATCGCCGTGCTGGCCGAACTGCTGGCCGGCGGCGACGCCTCGCTGTTCTACCAGGGCCTGGTCAAGGGCCGCGAAATCGCGCTCAACGTCGACACCCTGTTCGGCCTCACCAGCCCATGGGAATACGACGGCCCCACCCTGCTGACCGTGTTCGCGCTGTACAAGCCGAACAGCAGCGCCGACGCCCTGCTCAAGGCCATGGACGAAGAAATCGCCAAGGTCGCCGAGAAAGGCGTGGACGACGCCACCCTCAAGCGCGTCAAGACCCGCATGATCGCCGACTGGAACAACAAGCTGGAAAGCTTCATCAACCGCGCCGACACCCTGGCCAAGCTGCAGACCCTGTGGGGCGACGCCAACGTGGTCAACAAGATCCCGGGCTGGATCGAAGGCGTGACCTCCGCCGACATCCAGCGCGCGGTGCGCACCTACCTGGTGCCGGCCAACCGCACCGTCATCGACCGCAAGCCGGCCGCCATGATGGCCGCCGCCGGCCAGCCGGCCGCCCCGACCACCCCTGCGCCTGCCGGCGCTTCGAAATAAGGAGCGCATCATGAAGAAACTGATGCTCGCATTTGCCGTTTCGCTCGCCTTCGCCCCGGCCGCATTCGCAGCGCCGGCGACCGCGCCGGCCGACATGCCCGCCTACGGCGCCGACAAGCCGGTCCCGGTGCCGAAGATCACCAAGAAAACCCTGTCCAACGGCCTGACCGTCTGGGTGGTGCCGCGCAAGGGTCTGCCGCGCGTGGACTACGTGCTGGCCATCCGCGGCGCGGGCTACGCGGCCGATAATCCGGCCCGCCCGGCCTTCGCCTCCATGCTGTCCGGCATGCTCAACGAAGGCACCGCCAAGCGCGACTCGCGCGCCATCGCCGAAGCGGCCCAGGGCATGGGCGGCGAAGTCGGCGCCAACCCGACCTCGGACGGCATCGTGATCCAGGCTAACGCCCTCACCTCGCATGCCGGCGCCATGATGCAGCTGCTGGCCGAAGTGGCGCGTACCCCGTCCTTCCCGGAAAGCGAGATCCAGCTGGCCAAGGCCAACGCGCTGCAGGCGCTGCGCGTGTCCGAGACCCAGCCGGCCTTCCGCGCCGAGCGCGCCATCAACCGCGCGGTCTACGGCGACCATCCCTACGGCCGCACCACCCCGACCGTGGAATCGATCAACGCCGTGACCCAGGAGATGCTGCGCGCCGAGCACGCCAAGCGCTTCCGTCCGGACCGCGCGCTGCTGGTGATCACCGGCCGCATCGGCGAAGCCGAAGCGATGAAACTGGCGCAGAAGGCCTTCGGCGACTGGAAGGCTTCCGGCGAAGCCCTCCCTGAAACCGCCAGCGCGCCGGTGGCCGCCAAGCCGGCCCGCATCCTGGTGCAGCGCGACGGCAGCGTGCAGTCGGCGCTGCGCCTGGGCAGCCCGGGCATCGCCGCCAGCGCCGACGACCAGATCCCGCTGCGCCTGGCCAGCACCATCCTGGGCGGAGGCTTCTCGAGCCGCGTCAACATGAACCTGCGCGAGGAGAAGGGCTACACCTATGGCGCCTCGGCCGGTGCGCGCATGAACCGCGCCGGCGGCGCGATCGTGGGCGGCGCCGAAGTGCGCAACGACGTGACCGCGGCGGCGCTGAACGAGTACTTCAGCGAGTACAAGCGCATCGGCGCCGAGCCAGTGCCGGCCAGGGAAATGGAGATGAACAAGCGCTACCTGGCGGGCGGCTACCTGCTGACCAACCAGCTGCAGCGCGGCGTGGCGACCACCCTGGCCAACAACTGGCTGGTGGGCCTGCCGGCCGAGTTCCTGGGCCAGTACGTGCCGCTGATCCAGAAGGTCACGCCGGAACAGGTGAATGCGGTGTCGAAGAAGTACTTCGCGCCGGAGAACCAGTCGATCGTCGTGGTGGGCGACGCCAAGGCGGTGGGCGAACAGCTCAAGGCCTTCGGCGAGTTCACCGTCACCGACAAGTAAGCTGGTCTGACCGAACGGCCCCGCACGATGTGCGGGGCTTTTTTTTGCCCCTTCACGAATCGCCCATCCGTTATACACTCACGCCTGGATCGTCACCCTCACCTTGCCATGAAACGTCTTGCCAGCCTGCTTGCCGGTCTCGTTTGCGCCCTCTCCGCCCATGCCGGCGAAGTCCAGGTCGCGGTGGCCGCGAACTTCACCGCGCCGATGCAGGCCATCGCCGCCCAGTTCCAGAAGGACACCGGCCACAAGGCCTTGCTCGCCTTCGGCGCCACTGGCAAGTTCTACGCCCAGGTCCGCAACGGCGCGCCCTTCGAGGTGCTGCTGGCCGCCGACGACGAGACCCCGGCCCGGCTGGAAGCCGAGGGACAGGCCGTGGCAGGCACCCGTTACACCTATGCGGTCGGCCGCCTGGTGCTGTGGTCTGCGCAGGCGGGCCTGGTGAGCAGCGGCGACATCCTCAAGAGCGCGGACTACCGCCACCTGGCCATCGCCAATCCCAAGACCGCCCCCTACGGCGCGGCCGCGATGACGGTGCTCGACAAGCTGGGACTGCGCGCGGCAGTTCAGCCGCGCATCGTGCAGGGCGAGAGCATCGCCCAGGCCTACCAGTTCGCCAGCACCGGCAATGCGGAACTCGGCTTCGTCGCCCTGTCCCAGGTCTGGCGCGACGGCCAATTCACGTCCGGCTCCGGATGGATCGTGCCCGCCCACCTGCACGCACCGATCCGCCAGGACGCCGTGCTGCTGGCCAAGGGAGGCGCCAACCCGGCCGCGAAGGCCCTGCTCGACTACCTGCGTTCCAACAAGGCGCAAGCCCTGATCCGCTCTTTCGGCTACGAGATCTGATGCCGGACGCCGCTGACTTTTCCGCCGTCTGGCTGACCCTCAAGCTCGCCTCCCTGGTCACCGTCCTGCTGCTGGCGCTCGGCACCCCGCTGGCCTGGTGGCTGGCGCGCACCCGCTCGCGCCTGAAGAACGCGGTGGTCGCGATCGTCGCCCTGCCGCTGGTGCTGCCGCCCACCGTGCTGGGCTTCTACCTGCTGCTGGCCATGGGCCCGGAGGGACCGCTGGGACGCCTGAGCGCCCTGCTCGGCCTTGGCACCCTGGCCTTCACCTTCCCCGGCCTGGTGATCGCCTCGCTGCTGTATTCGATGCCTTTCGTGGTGCAGCCGCTGCAGAACGCCTTCGAGGCCATCGGCGAGCGTCCGCTGGAAGTGGCGGCCACCCTGCGCGCCGGGCCCTGGGACACCTTCTGGTCGGTGGTCCTGCCGCTGGCCCGCCCCGGCTTCGTGACCGGCGCCATCCTCGGCTTCGCGCACACCATCGGCGAATTCGGCGTGGTGCTCATGATCGGCGGGAACATCCCCGACAAGACGCGCGTGGTCTCGGTCCAGATCTACGACCACGTCGAGGCGATGGAATACGCCCAGGCCCACTGGCTGGCCGGCGGCATGCTGGCCTTCAGCTTCATCGTGCTGCTGGCGCTGTACACCTTCTATCCGCAGTCGATGCGCGGGGTACGCCGATGAGCATCCGTGCGCGCTTTCATATCGACCGCGGCGGCTTTGCGCTCGACGTCGACCTGGACCTGCCCGCGCAAGGCGTGAGCGCCCTGTTCGGCCATTCCGGCTCCGGCAAGACCACCCTGCTGCGGGCCATCGCCGGACTTGAACGCGCGCCGGGCGGCTATATGGCGCTGGGCGGCGAGATCTGGCAGGACGAGGCGCGCGGAATCTTCGTTCCCACCTGGCAGCGCGCGGTCGGCTATGTGTTCCAGGAGGCCAGTCTGTTCCCCCACCTGAGCGTGCGCGGCAACCTCGAATTCGGACAGAAGCGCGCCAGGCGCAAGGAAGGCCAGCCTTCGCTGGGCGCCGTCGCCGAACTGCTGGGCATCCTGCCCCTGCTCGGCCAGGACCCGGCGCGCCTGTCCGGCGGCGAGCGCCAGCGCGTGGCCATCGCCCGCACCCTGCTGGCCGCGCCGCGCCTGCTGCTGATGGACGAACCCCTGGCCGCGCTCGACCTCAAGCGCAAGCTGGAAATCCTGCCCTACCTGGAACGCCTGCACGACGAGCTGTCCCTGCCGATCGTCTACGTCAGCCACGCGGCGGACGAGGTGGCGCGCCTGGCCGACCACCTGGTGCTGCTCGATGCCGGCCGGGTGAGCGCCAGCGGCCCGCTGGGCGAACTGCTGGCCCGCATCGACCTGGCCGGCGCCTTCGACGAGGACGCGGGCGTGGTGGTCGACGCGGTGCTCACCGGCCACGACGAGGACGGCATGGCGCGCCTGTCCTTCCCCGGCGGGATGCTCTACGCCGCCCGCCGCGAGGCCATGCCCGGCAGCCGGGTGCGCTGCCGCATCCAGGCGCGCGACGTCAGCCTGGCGCTCGAGCGTCCACGCGCCACCAGCATCGCCAACATCCTGCCGGCCGAAGTGCGCGAGCTGGCTCCCGCGGGCCCGGCGGGCCAGGTGATGGTGCGGCTGCAGACCGGCGAGATCGCGCTGCTCGCGCGCATCAGCGAACGCTCGCGGCGCGAGCTCGGCATCGTCCCCGGAACCCATGTCTGGGCCCAGGTGAAGGCGGTCGCGCTGCTGGCGTGAGCCTCTCACGCCGTCCCTGTTAAAATTGCAAGATTCTGTGTAGGGTTCACTCGCCGGCAGACAACCCGATTCCCCGATGAAGACGCGTAGCTACCTCACTGCGATCATCCTGATCGTCCTCCTCCCTCTTCTCGCCTTGTCCGCGTGGGGCTTGTCGCTCCTGTTGCAAGACGAGAAGGAAGCGCGCCTGCAGGCCGTCGCGGAGAAAGCGAACTCGGTCGCGCTGTCGATCGACAAGGAGTTCGCCAAGGCGGAAGGCGCCTTGCGCGTGATCGCCCAGACCGACGCGATGGCCAGCGAAGACTACGCATCGCTCCACGCGCTGATGCGCAAGACCATCACCTCCGAGAATTCGTGGGGCGTCCTGTTCGACGACGCGGGCCGCATGCTGCTCCACACTCACCTTTCTTACGGTAAGCCTATCGACCAGGGGCCGAATCCCTGGGTGCTGGAGGCCATCGCTCGTGGCGAACCGAGCGTTTCGAATCTGCGCCCTGGGCGCGCCGGGAAATCGAAGGTGGTATCGGTCCAGCTTCCGGTGAAAACCCCGAGCGGCCGCACCTATTTGCTCGCCTATACCTTTAACAACACGCACATCACCGCCCTGCTGCGGCACAAGGACCTGCCCGACACCTGGGTGATCGGCGTGTTCGGCGCGGACGGCATTTCCATCGCCCGCAACGTGCGCGAGCACCAGTTCGTCGGCACTCCTGTCCGGCCGGAGCTGTTCCAGGCGGCGCAGCGCCAGTTCAGCGGACGGATCATCAACCGCACGCGCGACGGCTTCATGGCCTACAACAGCTTCACGCACACCTCGCGCGCCGCGTGGACGGTCGCGATCGCGGCGCCGCGCGACGAGATCAACAGCCCGGCGCGTAACGCGACCTGGTTCGCGGCCGTGGTCCTCCTGATCGCCCTCGGCTGCGCCGGCGCCGGCATCGTCGTGTTCGCCCGCCGCATCACCGGTTCCTACCAGCTGACCCTGGCGGCGGCGAAGACCCTCGAAGTCGGCGGCATCCCCGCGCCGGTGCGCTCAGGCGTGCTGGAAGCCGACCTGCTGCAGACCGCCCTGCACGACGCCGGCGTCAAGCTGGCGCGCGAGAACGAAGCGCGGCAAGCCCTCGAGCGCGAGCGCGAAACCCTGCTCGCCAGCGAACGCGATGCGCGGCGCGAGGCGGAGAACCAGAACCACGCCAAGGACGAATTCCTGGCGATGCTGGCGCACGAACTGCGCAATCCGCTCGCGCCCATCTCCGCCGCCGCGCAGACCCTGGGGCTGCAGATCAACAACGAGCGTGCCGTGCGGCGCGCCGGCGACGTCATCGTGCGCCAGGTGGACCACCTGAAGTCCCTGATCAACGACCTGCTCGACGTCTCGCGCGTCACCCGGGGACTGGTGTCCATCGAGCAGGACGAGGTCAAGATCGGCGCCATCGCCGGCAGCGCCGTCGAACAGGCGCAGCCCCTGATCCAGGCCCGCGGCCACCGGCTCGAGGTACAGGTGCGCTGCCCGCAGGCGCGGGTGCGCGGCGACCGCGTGCGCCTCATCCAGGTATTGAGCAACCTGCTGAACAATGCCGCGAAATACACGCCTTCCGGCGGCGCCATCACGCTCACTGTGGATACGCTGGGATCCGAGGCGGTGATCGAGGTCGCGGACAACGGCATGGGCATCGACGCCGAGCTGCTTCCCCATGTGTTCGACCTGTTCAGGCAGGCCTCGCGCAGCTCCGAACGCTCGCAGGGCGGCCTGGGCTTGGGACTGGCGCTGGTGCGCAGCATCATGGCCCTGCACGGAGGCCGCGTGGAGGCCCATAGCGAAGGTCTGGGGCAAGGGGCCCGTTTCACGCTGTTCCTGCCCTTGCTCGCGCAAGGGCCCGGCCAGGCCGGCAATGCCGCCGTAGCGGCCACGGCGCCGCCGGCGCCGGTACGCCTGATGATCGTCGACGACAACCTGGATGCGGCGCGCGCGCTGGCCAACCTGCTCGAAGCCAAGGGCCACAGCGTGGCCATCGCCGGCGACGCCCAGGCCGCGCTCGGCCACGGCGGCGCGGAAGCCTTCGCCGTGTATATCCTGGATATCGGCTTGCCGGGCATGGACGGCTACGAGCTGGCGCGCCGCCTGCGCAGCGCCGCCGGCGGCCGGGTGGTGCTGGTCGCGCTCACGGGCTATGGCCAGGCCCAGGACATCCACAAGGCCTACGCGGCCGGTTTCGACCACCATTTCGTCAAGCCGATCGACATCGAGGCGCTGGACCGCATCCTGGCCGCGGCGGCCGTGGGCTCCCGGCTGGACAGCGCCGTCCAGCCCTGAGCGCGCCGCGGGTTCAGTTGGACAGCACTGGCTCCGTCGCCGCCCCTTCCGGCGCCGGTTGCGGCTCGGCGAACTCCGCGTAGACCCAGTCCTCGCCCGCGCGCACCACGCCTTCCGGCACCACGGGCGCGCGCGGCGGCGTCTTGGCCAGCGCGACCCGCATGTAGTCGACCCAGATCGGCAGCGCCAGCGTGGCGCCGAACTCGCGTCCGCCGAGCGAGCGCGGCTCGTCGTAGCCCATCCACGCCACGCCCACCACGCTGCCGCTGTAGCCGGCGAACCAGCCGTCGAAGGCATTGCTGGTGGTGCCGGTCTTGCCGGCGAGATCAAGGCGCTTGAGCTGCACCGAGGACTGGGCGCCGGTGCCGAAGCGCGCCACGTCGCGCAGCATGCTGTCGGTGATGAAGGCGTTGCGCGCATCGAGCACGCGCACCCGCTCCTGCCCCGCCCGGGTGCGGGCATTGTCCACGACCACGCTGCCGTCCTTGTCCTGGATCTTCGCGATCAGCCAGGGCTCGACGCGGTAGCCGCCGTTGGCGATGACGGCATAGGCGCCTGCCATCTGCAGCGGCGTCACCGCACCGGTGCCCAGGGCCATGGTCAGGTTGCGCGGATGGCGCGCGGGGTCGAAGCCGAAGCGCTGCAGGAAGTCGCGCGTGTAGTCGACGTCAAGGGTGCGCAGCATGCGCACGGTGGGCACGTTGCGCGAATGCGTGAGCGCGCGCCGCACCGTAATCGGGCCTTCGAAGACGCCGTCGTCGTTGCGCGGCGACCAGTCTCCCTCGTTCGCCACCTCGAGCGGCTCGTCCAGGATCTGGGTGCCGGGGAAGAAGCCGCGCTCCAGCGCCGCCGAGTAGACGAAGGGCTTGATGCTCGACCCGGGCTGGCGCCAGGCCTGGGTCACGTGGTTGAACTTCTGCAGCTGGTAGTCGAAGCCGCCGACCAGCGCGCGGTAGGCGCCGGTGTTGGCGTCGAGGGCGACGAAGGCGGAGGCGACTTCGGGCACCTGGGTGATCGCCCAGCCGCCCTGGCCCGACTTGCTGACGCGGATGACGGCGCCCGGTGTCAGCCGCAAGGCGGCCTTGGCGCTGGAAGCCAGGGCCGGGGCGGCGAAGCCCAGGCCGGCGCCGGCGATCTCGATGTCCTCGCCGCCCTGGGCGACGGCGCGCACCCGCTTGGGCGAGGCCGACGTCACGACGGCCGGCAGCAGGTCGTCGATGGCCGGGCGCTTCTGCAGCGCCTCGGCGATCGCTTCCTCGCGCGCCTCGGCGTCCTTGGGCAGCTTGACGCGCGCTTCCGGGCCGCGGTAGCCGTGGCGCCGGTCATAGGCCAGCACGTTGCGGCGCACGGCGTCGTAGGCCGCCTCCTGCTCCGCCGCGACGATGGTGGTGGTGACCGTGACGCCGCGCTCATAGGCCGCCTGGCCGAAGCGGGCGTAGGCCGCCTGGCGCGCCAGTTCGGCGACGTATTCCGCCTTGGCGCTCGGTCCCGCACCATCGCGCCTGACGTGCAGCGGCTCGGCCAGCGCGCGGCGGTACTGCGCCTCGGTGATGTTCTTCAGCTCGAACATGCGCTTGAGGACCAGGCGCTGGCGCTGCTGCGCGCGCTCGGGATTGGCGACCGGATTGTGGCGCGAGGGATTCTGCGGCAGGCCGGCCAGCATGGCGAATTCGGCCAGCGACAGCTGCTCGAGCGGCTTGCCGAAATAGGTGCGCGCGGCGCTGGAAAACCCGTAGGAACGCTGGCCGAGGTAGATCTGGTTCATGTAGACCTCGAGGATCTGGTCCTTGCTCAGCGCGCGTTCGATCTTGTAGGCCAGCGCCGCCTCGGTCAGCTTGCGCGGCAGGGTCTTGTCGCGCGTGAGGAAGAAGTTGCGCGCCACCTGCATCGTGATCGTCGACCCGCCCTGCAGGGATCCACCGCTGAGATTGGCCTTGGCCGCGCCCAGCACGCGGATCCAGTCGATGCCGCCATGGTCGTAGAAGCGCGCATCCTCGATGGCCAGCACGGCCGCCTTCATCAGCGGCGGGATCTTCGCGATCGGCACGAACTCGCGGCGCTCGACGCCGAATTCGCCGATCAGGACCTTGTCGGCCGAGTAGACCCGCAGCGGAATCTTGGGCTGGTAGTCGGTGATGGCCTTGATGTCCGGGACGTCCGGCAGCTCCGGCACGATGGACGCGGGGGCTGGGCCCGCGGCGAACAGCAGCGCGGCGGCCAGCGCAAAGCGGCATGCAGGGAGGCGGGCTGGAAAAATCCGCCCGGATGGCTGGGCGAAAGGCCGGAACGATGAATTCATGAGGATAAACGTGAGTTGGTCGGCAAGCGAAACGCCCTCCCTGGTGGGCGGGAAGGTCGATTCGCGGCAGATATTACCCTCACAGGCGCGTGGAAGCACGTAAAACGGATGAGGTACCGTCGCCTGGTCCATCGAGGGGCAATTGGCGATACCTGCGCCTTTGCCCCCGCCGGTCCGTCATCTACTTCAGGATCACCCGCGCGACGACCGGATGATGATCGGATGGATAACGCCGGTCGCGCGAGTCGCTCAGCACCGCATATTTGAGCACGTCGAAATGCCGGTCGACGAAGATATAGTCGATCCGGTCAAGCATGGCCGCATCCAGGCGGAAGGCGTTGAACGTGCCCTCCGGCCCATACGGCGGCGCCTTGCTGACCTTGGCCGCATCGCGCATCGCCTTTGCCATGGTCTGCATCTGCACCGTTCCTGGCGTCGAATTGAAGTCGCCCACGCAAATGGCGGGTTCGCCGCGGGCGATCTCGGCGATCTTGCGTAACACCAGGTCGGCGGAGGCGCGGCGGGCCACTTCGCCCTCATGGTCGAAATGGACCGAGAACACGAACAGCGCGCGGCCGGTAACGCGGTCGCGCAGGCGCGCCCAGGACGCGAGGCGGCGGCAGCATGTGGCGTCCCAGCCGAACGAGGGACGGTCGGGCGTTTCGCTGAGCCAGAAATCGCCCTTGGCCAGCAGCGCAAAACGACTCTTGCGGAAGAAGATCGCCGAATGCTCTCCCGCACGCTTGCCATCGTCGCGGCCGACGCCAACATGGTCGAATTCGTCCATCTGGGCCAGGTCGGCGATCTGGTCGGCGAGTCCTTCCTGCGTGCCGACGATGTCGAATTCGTGATAGCGGATCAGCGCCTTCACCATGTCCTTGCGGGCGGACCAGGCGTTCGGGCCATCATCGGGATTGTCATAGCGCAGGTTGTAGGTGGCCACGTTGATTGGCGCCGCTGGGTTGCCCGCCGCCGATGCGGCCGGCGTCCATGCCACGGCAAGCAGCATGGCGTATGCGAACATAGTCGCCAGGGGAGATAAGATGGTCTTCATGGTGGTGGCTCTGAAAATACGCCTGCGCGCTCAGGAGCGAGTTAAGCACATTCCGCAGCCCATGTTGCGTCAAATGGCGAACAGCGGCGCAGTTTAGACCTTTTTACTAAAACCGCCTGCGGTGACGGTAATGCCGTTCACTTGCGCAGCACCGTAATCCCGGCCTGGTGTTTCGAGAACAGCAGCGTGGCGATGCCGACCAGAAGGCGCATGCCGGGAAAGCGCAGCAGCTTGCCGACCGCGCCCCGCAAATCCTTGCGATACAAGGCGATATACAGATACGAGGCGTGCGGGTGCACGCTGAAGCCGCGAAATCCCACCCGCCTGCCGGCCCGGATGATCTTGGCCGGATGCATGTCGCGCTCGGTCACGCCGTACTCCTCCACGACGGCGCGCGAACGGCGCTCGTGGCCGCGACCCGGCTCGGACGTGATGCAGATCCCGTCCGGCTTCAATGCGCGGTAGGCGCTGCGCAGCGCCGCCACTTCGTCGACGGCGTGGTGCAGGCAGTCGAAGAACACGACGACATCGAATTCTTCATTGAACCCGAGCGACTCGTAATCGCCGACGACGAAATCCAGGTTGCGCAGGCCGTTCTCCTGCTGCAGGCGGCGGCCGGCCTCGACCGCCTCCGGGACCAGCTCGGCGCCCACCACGTCGTAGCCGCGCTTGGCGAACAGCACGCTGGTCCAGCCGGTGCCGCAGCCCATATCGAGCAGGCGGCCGCCTTGCGGCATCAGCCCCATCATCGCGCCCAGCTCCATCAGGTACAGGCCGCACTGCTCGTCCGACCACGGCTTGTGCTTGGCGTGCCGCATGCCGGCGGCGCCGATATTCTTGAAGTAGTCGTATTCGCCTTGCGTCGCCATCGACTGTCTCGGAATCGTTGAAGGGGGACCTTGTCAAAAAAAAACCCGCGGATGCGCCCAGGACGGCGCGCTTGGCGTCATCGCGTCCTTCCTGCACTCACCTGCTGGTGCCTGGCCGGCGATACGGCAGCCCGTCCTAGTCGCCGCGCAGCGCCTTCTCGAGGTCGTCCAGCTCCGCCGGCTTGACCAAGTGGGCATCGAAGCCCGCCTCCTGCGCGCGGCGGCGGTCTTCCGGCGAACCGTAACCCGTATGCGCCACCAGGCGGATGTTGGCCAGCGCCGGATTGCGCTTGATGCGGCGCGCCACCTCGTAGCCATCCACGCCCGGCAGGCCGATATCGAGCACGATCACATCCGGCTTGTGGTGCAGCGCCAGCGCCTCGATCTGGCCGGCGTCGGCGGTGGTGCAGGTTTCGTAGCCCATTTCGCCGAGCAGGAAGCCCATCATTTCCATGGCGTCGACGTTGTCGTCGACCAGCAGTACGCGCATACCCGCGCCCTCCTTGTGCGTGCATTGGACATTCCCGTCCGGCTGCGCGGACTGGGTCACGCGCAGCACCGGGAGTTCGACGGTGAAGGTGCTGCCCAGGCCAATGCCCGGGCTATCGGCCGACAGGCGGCCGCCGTGCAGTTCGATCAGGTGCGAAACCAGCGACAGGCCGATGCCCAGGCCTTCCGGCGCGCGGTCCGGCGGCACTTCCACCTGGGCGAACATGCCGAAGATGCGCGGCAGGTTGTCCTCGGCGATGCCGATGCCGTTGTCGCGCACGGCGATGCGCACCCACTCCCCCGCCAGCGTCACGCTGAGCGTGATCTCGCCGCCCTGCGGAGTGAACTTGGCGGCGTTGTGCAGCAGGTTGCCGATCGACTGCGCCAGGCGCACCGGATCGCCCGACACCCACACCTGTTCGACCGGCTGGACGACCTCCAGGTGGTGGCCGCGCGCGGTAATCAGGGGGGCTGCGGTCTCGATCGCCTGGCCGATCACGCCGCCCAGGTCCACCTCCTCGGTGCGCAGCACGATCTTGCCTTCCGAGATGCGGGCCACGTCAAGCAGGTCGTCCACCAGGTGCGCCAGGTGGTCGACCTGGCGGGTGATCACTTCGCGCGCGCGCGCCTGGCGCTCGCCCGCGATCTCGCCCGTCGCGCCCAGCAGCGCGGCCGCGTTGCGGATCGGGCTCAGCGGGTTGCGAAGCTCGTGCGCCAGGGTGGCCAGGAACTGGTTCTTGTTGCTGTCGGCCGCGCGCAGCAGCGCTTCCATTTCCTTGCGCGCCGTGATGTCGCTGGTCACGCGCGCCACGCGGTAGACCTGGCCGCGCGCATTCCGCACCGGGAACATGCGGTCGCGCACCCAGCGCGTCTGGCCGTCGGGCACGGTGATGCGGAATTCCTCGTCATAGTGGTGCTCGGTGGCCAGCGCTTCCCAGCGGCGCGCGGCGGCGGCGCGGTCGTCCGGGTGGACGGCGTCCAGCCAGCCGCCCGGCTGTTCGCCCAGGGTCTCGGCGCTGCGGCCCCAGATGTCGGCATAGGCCGGGCTCACGTACACCAGCTCGCGGCCGGGCACGGAGAACATCCAGAACACGTCGTCGATGTTGTCGGTCAGCTGGCGGAAGCGCTCTTCGCTGTCGCGCAGGTCGACCTGGGCCTGGCGCATGCGCAGCAGCGCGTTGACGTTGGCGATCAGTTCGTCCGCTTCGATCGGCGCCGCCAGGTAGTTGTCGGCGCCGCCTTCCAGGCCGCGGATCTTGTCGGCGCGCCCGGTCAGCGCAGCCGAAGTCTGCAGCACCAGCACCTTGCTGGTATCGGAATCGGCCTTGATGCGGCGGCACACTTCGATGCCGTTGATATCGGGGAGCTTGACGTCGAGCAGCACCAGGGCGGGCGCGCGGCGCTTGACGATGTCGAGCGCGTCGGTGCCGTTGGCCGCCTCGGTGACCTCGAACCCCGCGCTTTGCAGGATGCGGGTCTTGGCGTAGCGGGCGCCGTCGTTGTCGTCGACGTTGAGGATCAGGGTCGAATTGGCGTTCATGGTTCGTTTCCGTCGTTCTCCGCCGGCGGCTGCGGCGGCCGGCGCGGCAAGGTGAGCGTGAATGTCGAGCCGACGCCCGGTGTACTGGCGACGTCGACCCTGCCGCCGAGCAGCTCGGCGAGCTTGCGGCACAACGGCAGTCCAAGCCCGGTCCCCTTGCTGCGCCGCTGCAGCGGGTGCTCGATCTGGCTGAACTCTTCAAAAATCAACTGCAAATTGTCCGGGCTGATGCCGATGCCGGTGTCGGCCACCCCGAAGGAAATGCTATCCGCTTCCTGGTCGAAGCTCGCGAACACCAGCACCGAGCCGTGCTCGGTGAACTTGAGCGCGTTCGAGATGAAGTTGCGCAGGATCTGCTGGATCTTGCCTTCGTCCGAGAAGAAAGGCTCTTCGATGCCGGAGGGTTCGAAGATCAGTTCCACGCGGCCCTCGTCCACCAGCGGGCGCATCATGCCCTTCAGCGTGCGGAACAGGTTCTCGACCACCACCGGCTCGATCGCCAGCTGCACCCGCCCGGCCTCGATCTTGGCCAGGTCGAGCAGGTCGTTGACCAATTCCGACAGGTCGCCGGCGGCCTTCGCGATGAACTTCACCTGGCGCTCCTGTTCCACGGTGAGGTCCCCATCCATGCGGTCCAGCAGCAGCTGGGCCAGCGCGCGGATCGAGGAAAGCGGCGTGCGCAGCTCGTGGCTGGTGTTGGACAGGAAGCGCGACTTCATTTCGTCGGCGCGGCGCAGGCGCTCGGCCTTGTCCTCGATCTCGGCGTACAGCGCCACGATGCCGCGGTTGGTGTCTTCCAGCTCGCGCGTGAGCGAGAGCAGGTCTTCCTGGCGCTCGCGCAGCTCGGACAGGGTGGACAGCAGTTCCTGGTTCTGCAGCTGCAGTTCGTGCAGAGTGTTGGACACCGGGCTGTCGGCCAGGCGCGCGCCGATCTCGGCCAGGCGCGCGGGCGTGACGCGCTCTTGCGGCGGCAGCACCTTGCGCACCGTGACGGTGGTGGCGCCCTTCACGCCGGGGTCGACCTCGCAGGCATCCATCAGGCGGTGCGCGGTGATGATGGCGAGTTCGTGCAGCGACTGCGGATTGGCCTCGGCATCGGGCGGCAGGACGGCGGCCGGCGGCCCGTTGCCGGCGCTGACCAGCACTTCGAGGTGCTGGCGGCCGGCCATGTCGCGCAGCTGGAACTGGGCGCGCCCGCCCGAGCCGTGGTGGCAGGCGCCGCGCGCCACTTCCGACACGGCGGTGGCGACGCGCACCTGGTCCTGCTGCGAAAAGCCCAGCAGCGCCGAGATCTGGCGCGCGCGCTGGCGCACCAGGACCACATCCTGGTCGCTGTCCAGGCCGACGCTGAGGATGCGCTGGACGTTCATCGGTCCATCCCGCGGTGCGCGCCATGGCGCCTGACGACCAGCACCAGTGCGTCGTCGCGGCGGCGGATGTAGTCGCGCATCAGGACCGCCGCGATCAGGGCCGGGCTGCGCCCTTCCAGTCCCGGATAGCGGCCCAGGTCCCACTGGGTCTGGATGCCGTCCGAATGCAGGATGCACAGGGCCCCGACCGGGAACGGCAGGGTGAATTCCTGCACCTTGCGCATGTTGTGGCCGACGATGCCGTTGTGCGAGACCAGGGCGCGGCGCACGCCGTCCGTCACGATGCCGGCGATGTTGCCCACGCCGGCGAAGCGCAGCTCGTCGCTCCGGTAATCGATGCGCGCGGTGGCGAGCGCCGCCCCGCGCGTGATGCGCAAGGCGTCGTTGGCGGCGTGCATCAGCTCACCCGCCTCGATGCCGGGACGCGCTTCCAGCGCGCCGATCGCGGCGTTGGCGGCCTTGGCTGCTTCCGGACCATGCCCCAGTCCGTCCGCCGCCAGCAAGCTGGCGCCATGGCGTCCGCAGCTGACCGCCCAGCCGTCGCCGCAGTCCTCCTCGCCCGCCATCGGCACCCACAGCGCGCCGACATCGAGCCCGCAGTGTTCCGGCGGCGGCACGTCGCGCCACAGGCGCATGAAGAAAACCGCGCCCTTGCCATGTTCCGAGTAGACGTCGAATTCGTCGGAGAGGCGGCGCAGCGCCCCCAGGCCGGTGCCTGCGGTGCCGGCGGTCGAGACGCCGTCGATCAGGCTGTAGCCCAGGTCGGCGATGCCCGGTCCCTTGTCCATGGCCAGCACGTCGATCCCGATGCCCGACGCCGACTGGGCGGGCCCGATGTGGACCTCGCCCTCGCCCGCATGCTTGAGGATATTGGTGGCGGCCTCGGTGATGATCAGCGCCAGCTGGCCGGCGCGCGTCTCGGTATAGCCGAGCGAATCGGCCAGCCGCTGGCCCGCGCGGCGCGCGGCCGAGACGTCGCTGGCATGCAGGATGGCGAAGACGGTCTGCGGCGTCCGTGAACTGATCAGCGTTTCCATTTGACCACCGAGACGGCTGTACCCTCGCCCGGACGGCTGTCGATATCGAATTCGTCGACCAGGCGCTTGGAACCGCCCAGGCCCAGGCCCAGGCCGCCGCCGGTCGTGAAACCGTCGCGCAGTGCGCTGTCGAGATCGGAAATGCCCGGTCCGGCGTCGACGAACACCAGTCCGATGCCCTGGCGCACGCCGTCCGACAGGGCGTCGAGGCAGACTTCGCCGCCGCCGCCATACTTGAGCGTGTTGCGGGCCAGCTCGCTGGCCGCGGTGACCAGCTTGGTCTGGTCGACCAGGGACAAAGCGATCGCCACCGCACGTTCGCGCACCTGCTTGCGCAGCCCGACCACGTCCTCGTCCGAACGCAGCGGCAGGATCACCCGCCCCGTGCGCTGCTGGCGGTGGCGATCCAGCAACTCGGACTCGAACAGGACTGCATTGGTATGCGCGTCACCCATCACTTGTAGCTCTTTCCTAGCAGGGCCATGCCCTTTTCGACGTTGAGCGCGGTCTTCACGCCGTGCAGGGTCAGGCCCAGCTCGACGAGCGTGATCGCGACCGCGGGCTGCATGCCCACGACGACCGTCTGGGCGTCCAGCACGCGGGCCATCGCGGCGGTGTTGCTGATCATACGCCCAATGAAGGAATCGACCAGGTCGAGCGCGGAGATGTCGATCAGGACGCCCTTGGCGTTGTCGCGCACGATCCGTTCGGTCAGGTCGTCCTGCAGGGTCATGGCGAGACGGTCATGCATGTCGACCTGGATCGTCACGAGCAGCAGGTCGCCCATGCGCAGGATAGGAATCCGTTCCATGGTGCGGCTCTCAGGCGGCCTGCTTGGCGATGAGGGCGGTGCCGGTGCGCTCGAGCGCGACCAGGAAGGCGTCGGCCAGGGTGGCCTTGGTCATCACGTCTTCCAGGTTCACGCCGAGGTGCACGATGGTCTGTGCGATCTGCGGGCGGATGCCGCTGATGATGCAGTCCGCGCCCATCAGACGCGCCGCGGCGATGGTCTTCATCAGGTGCTGGGCCACCAGGGTGTCCACGGTCGGCACGCCGGTGATATCGATGATGGCGATCATGGCGCCGGTGTCAACGATCTTTTGCAGGATGTTTTCCATCACCACCTGGGTGCGGGCCGAGTCCAGGGTGCCGATCAGGGGCAGCGCCAGGATGCCGTTCCACAGCTTGACGACCGGGGTCGAGAGCTCCAGCAGTTCCTGCTGCTGGCGCACGATGATCAGGTCCTTGGTCTTCTGGAACACTTCGATGGTGTACAGGCCCAGCTTGTCCAGCAGGGTGTTGATGGTCCACGAGGCCGTGGCCAGCGCTTCCGGCTCGGCCGCGAAGACCGCGCGCAGGCGCGCGAACAGGGCTTGCTTGAGCGAGAACACGAAGGTCGCGGTTTCGCTCGGCGTGGAGCCCGACTTGGCGCGGGTGGATGAGATCTCGCCCAGCAGGTCGCGCACCTCGTCCCAGGAGCGGTGGTCGATGTTGTCCAGTTCGCCAGCACGGGTGGCGGCGCTGAACGCGGCCAGGAATTGCTGGGTGTGGTTACGCAACTGCTCGCGGGACGCGCTGGTGCCGCGCACGGCCAGCGCTTCCAGCTGGGCCAGCCAATCGGCGCCGATCGCCGCCTGGTTCTCCTGCAACATCTGGCTGATACGGGTTGCGTCATCCTTAGTGGTCATCGGACTATCCTTTTTTTGATTTGTCGGGTGGGTACGCGGCGTCTCTCGTGCACGTGTAGCTACACGAATGAGATAAACGGCCAACTATACCACTTATGCCATCAGGGACATGGCACGGTTGAGTTGTCTGACGGATATTTTTGCTGCAATGATGGCAAAACGCCGCGACACAAAAAAATGCCGCCGAAATATGACTTGAAAGACAGTGCATTTTAACCTTTTGGCGACCCACCTTCGGCCCTGCGATGCGCGTATTCATACAGGACCGGCAACAACAACAGCGTCAATACGGTGGACGACACGATCCCGCCGATGACCACCGTCGCCAGCGGCCGCTGCACCTCGGCTCCGGTGCCGGTCGCCAGCGCCATCGGCACGAAGCCCAGCGAGGCCACCAGCGCCGTCATCAGGACCGGGCGCAGGCGCGCCATCGCCCCCTCCTCCACCGCCTGCGCCAGCGGCATGCCGCCCTCGCGCAAGCTGCGGATGAAGGACACCATCACCAGGCCGTTGAGCACCGCCACCCCGCTCAGGGCGATGAAGCCGACCGCCGCCGAGATCGACATCGGTATGCCGCGCAGCCACAGGGCGCACAGCCCGCCGGTGAGCGCGAACGGGATGCCGGTGAAGACCAGCAGGCCGTCCCTGGCGTTGTTGAAGACCAGGTAGAGGAGCGCGAACACCAGCGCCAGGGCGGCCGGCACCACCAGCTGCAGGCGTGTGGCTGCGGCCTGCAGGTGCTCGAACTGCCCGCCCCAGCTGGTCCAGTAGCCGGCCGGGACGCCGACCTTCCGCGCGACGCGCTCCTGCGCCTCGGCGACGAAAGAGCCGATGTCTCGCCCGCGCACGTTGGCGGTCACCACCACGCGGCGCTTGCCCTGCTCGCGGCTGAACTGGTTGGGGCTGGGCGCCAGGTCGAAGCTGGCGATCTCGCCAAGGGTGATGAAGCTGTGCGGCGCCCCCTCTTTCGCTGGCAGCGCCACCGGCAGCCGCTTGAGCGCGTCGATATCGCCGCGCACCGCTTCCGGCAGGCGCACCACGATGTCAAAGCGGCGGTCGCCCTCGAACACGATGCCGGCCGCGCGCCCCGCCGTGGCGGTGGCGATCATCTCCTGCACGTCGCCGATGTTCAGGCCCATGCGCGCGGCGCGTTCGCGGTCGACCTCGATCTGCAGCATCGGCAGGCCGGTGGTCTGCTCGACCTGCACTTCGCTCGCCCCGCTCACCTTCCGCAGTTCGGCGGCGACGCGCGCGGCGGTGGCATTGAGCACCTCCAGGTCGTCGCCGAACACCTTCACCGCCACGTCGCTGCGCACGCCGGACACGAGCTCGTTGACGCGCAGCTGGATCGGCTGGCTGAATTCGTAGCTGTTGCCGGGCAGCTGATCGAGGGTGTGGCGGATCGCCGCCAGCAGTTCCTCGCGCGTCTTCTTCGGCCGCGGCCAGTCCTGTTCCGGCTTGAGCATGATGATGCCGTCGGCCACGCTGGGCGGCATCGGGTCCGACGCGATCTCCGCCGTCCCGATGCGCGCGAACACGCGCTCGATCTCCGGATAGCCGCGCATCAGGCTGGTCTCGATCTGCTGCTGCATCTTCACGGACTGGCTCAGGCTGGTGCCCGGCACGCGCACCGTGAGCACGGCCAGGTCGCCCTCGTTCATGGTGGGGACGAATTCCAGGCCCAGTCGCGTGGCCATCAGGCTCGAGATGGCCAGCACGATGGCGGCGAAAGCCAGCGCCACGGGGCGGTTGGCCATCGCATAGCGCAGGCAGGGCGCGTACCAGCGGCGCGCGGCATGCATGGCGCGGCTTTCCCTCTCGACCACGTTGCGGCCGATGAACAGGGCCACCGCGGCCGGCACGAAGGTCAGCGACAGGATCATCGCGCCCAGCAGCGCGATCACCACCGTGAAGGCCATCGGGTGGAACATCTTGCCCTCGATGCCGGTGAGCGCGAAGATCGGCAGGTAGACGATCATGATGATCAGCTGGCCGTAGACGAGCGGGCGGCGTGCCTCCTGGGCCGCCTGGAACACTTCCTCGAAGCGTTCCTCGCGCTGAAGCACCCGGCCCATCCTCGTCTGGGCCTGGGCGATGCGGCGCACGCAGTTTTCGACGATGACCACCGCCCCATCGACGATGATGCCGAAGTCGAGGGCGCCCAGGCTGAGCAGGTTGGCGCTGACCCGGTTGCCGACCATGCCGGAAAAGGTGAACAGCATCGCCAGCGGAATCACCATGGCGGTCAGCAGCGCGGCGCGGATATTCCCGAGGAACAGGAACAGCACGGCCACCACCAGCACCGCGCCCTCCAGCAGGTTGGTGCGCACGGTCTCGATGGCGCGCTCCACCAGGTTGGTGCGGTCGTACACCGTGACCGCCTTCACGCCCTTGGGCAGGCTGCGGTTGATCTCGGCCATGCGCTGGTCGACGGCGCGCGAGACGGCCCGGCTGTTCTCGCCCAGCAGCATGAACACGGTGCCCAGCACCACTTCCTGCCCGTTCTCGGTGGCCGCGCCGGTGCGCAGCTCGCGCCCCACCGACACCTCGGCCACGTCGCGCACCCGCACCGGGATGCCATTGACCGTGGTGACCACGATGTTGCCGATGTCGCCCGTGGAGGCGGCCTGGCCGGGCGCCCGCACCAGGTACTGCTCCCCTTCGCGCTCGATGTAGCCTGCGCCGACATTGCTATTGTTCTTCTCCAGCGCGCTTACGATGTCGGCCAGTTCCAGGCCATAGGACGACAGGGTGGCCGTATCCGGCGCGACCAGGTATTCCTTGTCGAAGCCGCCGATGGAATTGATCTCGGTGACGCCCGGCACGGTGCGCAATTGCGGCTTGATGATCCAGTCCTGGATCTCGCGCAGGTCGGTCGGCGTGTAAGGCGTGCCGTCCGGCTTCTGCGCGCCCTTCTCCGTCTCCACGGTCCACAGGTAGATCTCGGACAGGCCGGTGGCGATCGGCCCCATGGCCGGCACCGCGCCCGGCGGCAGCTGGCCGCTGGCGTCCTGCAGGCGCTGGCTGACCAGCTGGCGCGCGAAGTGGATGTCGGTGCCTTCCTTGAACACCACCGTCACCTGCGACAGGCCGTAGCGCGACAGGGAGCGGAACTGCTCCAGCCCCGGCAGGCCGGACAGCACGGCCTCGATCGGATAGGTGATGCGCTGCTCGGTCTCCAGCGGCGAGTAGCCCGGCGCACGGGTGTTGATCTGCACCTGGACGTTGGTGACGTCGGGGACGGCGTCGATCGGCAGGCGCTGGTAGTTGAAGATGCCGAGGATGGCCATGGCGAGCACCGCCAGCATGACCAGCCAGCGGTGGGCGATGGATGCCCGGATGATGCGGTTGAACATGCTCGCCTTCCGTCAGTGATGATCGGCCGCGCCCTTGCCTGCGGTTATACCCTGTTGCGCCTTGATGGCGAAGCTGCCGGCGGCGGCGATGCGCTCTCCGGCGCGCAGGCCGGAGCTGATTTCGACGAAGCGCCCGTCGGAGCGGCTGGTGGCGACCGGCTGGGCCACGAAGCCCTCCGGCACGCGCTTGTAGACCACCTGGCGCCCGTCGTCGGTCTGGATGGCTTCGCGCGGCACCGCCACCGCCACCTGGCTGGCGCCGGTGACCACGTCGACGTTCACCGCCAGGCCGGGCCGCCAGGCGGCGCCGGGATTGGCCAGCACCACGCGCGCGGTGGCCGAACGCGAGGCCTCGCCCACCAGCGAGCTGACGAAGCTTACCTTGCCCGGCGCCGAGGTGCTGGAGGCGATCGAGCGGATCACGGCGTCGGTGCCGACGCGCACGATGTCGAGGTCCTTGGCCGGAACGACCACGTCGGCCCACACGGTGGACAGGTCGGTCAGGGTGAACACGCGGGTGTCGGCGCCCACCATTTCGCCCAATGTGATGTGCTTCTCGACGATGACCCCGTCGAACGGCGCGCGGATCTGCAGGCGGTTGGAGTTGCCCGCCGCGCTGGTGCCGAGGGCTTGCAATTGCTGGCGCGCGCCCTGCAGGGCGATTTCCGCTTCGTGCAGTTCCTGCTCGGCCTTGAGGTAGTCCTGGCGGGCGGAGATCCGTTCTTCCCACAGCTGCTTCTCGGACGCGTGCAGCTTGCGGGCGTAGGCCAGGCGCTGCTGCGCCGCCGCCAGCGCGCCGCGCTGGGCCGCCACGTCGGCGCTGGCGATCACCGCCAGCACCTCGCCCTGGCGCACCCGGTCACCCAGGTTGGCGGGCACCGCTTCCACAGCGCCCGCAGCGCGCGGCGTGACGTGGGCGGTGCGGTCTTCGTTGAGGGCGATCTGGCCCGGCATGCGGATGAAGGTTTCCATCTGCATGGGACCGGCGTCCTGCAGCGTGATGCCGGCGGCTTTTACCTGTGCGTCGGTGAAGCGGATCACGCCGTCGTCCTTGTGTTCTTCCTGCTCGCTTTCACCGGCGTGTTCGTCCTGCGCGGCAGGCGCGCGGCCGCGCACCAGCACCAGGGCCGCGATGGCCAGGGCCACCGCCAGCATGACGGCCACCACTTTCATTTGCTGCTTGTTCATGGGTTCTCCTGGACGGCGGACGTGCCGGTCAGCCGAGCGATGTCGGCCGCCGCGCGGTGGCTCTCCGCGGCGGCGTTCAGATACTGGGTCTTCGATTGGAACAGGGTGCGCTGGGCGTCGAGCACGTCGAGGATGCCGAACTTCCCGAGCTCGGCGCCGCGGCTGGCGGCGCGGTAGGCGCTTTCCGCGCCCGGCAGGATCTCGGCCGCGATCAGCGCGGATTCTTCCAGGGCGGCCCTGAGGCGGGCGTGGGCCTGGGCCAGCTCGGACTGCAGGCGCACACGCTCGGCCTCCTCTTCGTCCCGCGCCTTGTCGACGCGCCGCAGCGCCTCAAGCAGCGCGCCCTGGTTGCGATTGAACAGCGGGAGCGGCAGCGAGACGCCGACCACGGCCTGGTCGCGTTCGTCCAGGCCCTCGCGGCGGGCGCCGACGATCAGCGTGACATCGGGGATGCGGCGCGTGCGCTCCACCTGCGCCAGCGCTTCGCGGTGGCGGAGCTGGGCGCGTGCGCGCTGCATGGCAGGCGCCTGGTCGAGCCGGGCGGCGAGCTGCGGCAAGGGCACGGCCGGCGGGAGGTCGCCGGCCGGGAGGGCGATCTGCAAACTGGCTCCCTCCCCGCCCCACAGGGCCGCCAGGCGGATGCGCGCACTCTCGAGGTTGCGCGCCGCCTGGATGACCTCGATCCGTGCGCCGGCCTGGGCCACGCGGGCGCGGGTCTCGTCGACCGGCGACACCTTGCCCGCCTCGACGCGCTTGGCCGCCGCCTCGGCGGCGCGGGCGGCGAGCGCAGCCAGTTCCTGGTCCATGCGGTGGCGTTCGATGGCGGCGGCCAGCTCATAAAAGGCGGCGCTGGTATCCGCGCGCACCTGGACCCGCAAGTCCGCCAGCGCGAGCGCCGCCAGGCCGCGTTCTTCGCGCGCGGCGTCGGCGCGGGCGGCGCGCTTGCCGCCCAGTTCGAAGGGAATGCTCAGCTGGGCCGTGGTGGCGCGGCGTTCGCGCCGCTGGCCTTCGCGCAGCACTTCCAGCTCGGGATTGGGCAGGGCCTTCGCCTGCGCCAGCGCGCCGTCCTTGGCGGCGACTTCGCTGGCGGCGGCGCGCAGCGCGGGATTGGCGCGCAGGGCCAGCTCGATGGCCTCCGCCAGCGTGAGGGGCGCGTCATGCTGTGCCGCGGCGGGCGCCAGGATGGCCGCGAACAGGATTGCCGCCAGGGTGAGCGGCTTCAACAGGGATGTCATGGTGTGGCTCCGAACAGGTCAAGGTTCGGCGGGCACCGTGCGCCGCGCGAAGCGGCGTGATGGATCGGGTCTCCCGCCGGGTCAGGCGCGGAGCGGCCGGTCGGGCGGCGGGATCAGGTCGGGGATGTGCGAGACGTAGCGCCGCAGTTCGCCGCGCAGGTGCGGGGCGCCTTTCGGCAGGGGCAAGTCGGGATTGGCGGACGGGATCGCGCTGGCCGACAAGTGATGGCAGATGTCGCAGCCGTTGTCGCAGCAGGGCTTGGCGGCGGCGTCGTCGCCATCGTCGGCTTGCTGCTGGCCGAGCGACTGGCTGGTCTGCTGGACGGCCTTGCCGTCGCCGCCGACGCAGCAGGCGCACGCAGCCGCCCAGACGGACTGGAACGGCATTATCACGAGCAACAGGACGATCAGCAGGCGTTTCATCAAATTCCCGGTTCGGCACGAATGCGCTGGAGGCGCGGTACATAGTGTGCACGAAAAACCGGGCAGTGGCTATAGCGGCAATGCGCTGGCGTCAGGCGATCGTCACCGGCGGGAAGATGCGCACCTGCGCGACCCGTCCGGTTTCCCGGTCGATCACGAAGATCAGCAGGTAGCCCTTGCCGTAGCGGCTTTCGACGGTGGTGGGACCGACGAAGTAAGCCAGGTCTTCCGGATGGTCGGCGGCGCCGGTCGGTGCGCCGAGCAGGTCCCTGACGTCATCGCTGGTGAGCCGCTGCGGCGGGTACTGGCTGAGGAAGGAGGCGACCATGCGGCCGCGGCCGGCCTGGTCGGCGCTGGCCCATGCTTGCGGCGTGAAGAACTCGTCGCCGAGCGAGTGGATCTGCGCCTCGACGGTGTAGTCCGAGCATCCCTGCAGGAGGCCGAGCGCCAGCAGGCAGGCACCTATCCATCTCATCAGCATTCCCGTCTGCGCTCCTGAAGGCGTGGCGAACTCGGCCATTCTGGGTCAAGGGCGGACGGATGGTTTAACGTAGATCAAACCGGTCTGCGTTATTTTTTCGCCTCCTTGTCGATTTTATGCGTCTTCATTCGTCGTCAAGTTGCAGGCCCCTACCCATCCACCGCTCGACGAGAGGACGTCATGAACAAGCAGATCATTTTCAACCTGGCCGTCAAGGACCTGGACAAATCCAAGGCCTTCTTTTCCGCGCTCGGTTTCCGTATGAATCCACGATTCAGCAACGAGAACGCGGCCTTCATGGACGTCGTGCCGGACAGCATCCACGTCATGCTGATGACCGAAGCCTTCTTCAAGTCGCTGATCGACAAGCCCCTCGTGCAAGCCAGGGAGGCCAACGAGGTCATCATCTGCCTGAGTTGCGAGAGCCGGGAAGAAGTGGACAGCCTGATCGCCAAGGCGGTGGCGGCCGGCGGACGCACGCCGCATCCGCCGGAGGATCACGGCTTCATGTACGACCAGGGCTTCGAGGACATCGACGGCCATCTGTGGAACCTGGTCTGGATGGCGCCGCAGTCCTGACCCTGCCGGCTGCCTGGCGCCGCCTGCGCGGCGGCGCGCAGGAATCGGGCGGCCCTTGCTTCCGGCAGTGTGACAAGGCAAGCGGCTCCGGCTGCAAATGCACAGTGCTCGCTTCATCGTCGTGGCCCTGGAAAGAGCGCCGTAGGTCTCAGCGCTTTTCCTTGTTGATCTCTTGCAGGAGCTTGAACGCCTCGCGCTCGATGGCAAGTTCCGCATCCGCAAGTTCCTTGCTCGCCTTGACATAGGCGGCGCGCTTGCGCTCTTTCTTTTCTTCCGGCGGGACGACCGGCTTCATTCCCGGCATCATGATCTCGGTGCCGCTGTTGTACTTCTTGTGGATGACCTGCTTGCCATAGGATGTCGTGTAGAAACGGGTCATTTCGGTCGCGGTATCCACGGAAACCAGCTGCGCTACCGGCGCCGCAAGGCGTCGATAGATCTCCGTTGGCGGCGTTTTCTCGAGCCTTGCGGACACCGCCTGCCGCTGCGCTTCACTCTGGTAGCGGCTGCGTGCGGCGACGCCGCGCATCAACTTCTCGGCCTGCATCGCTGCAAGGAGATCCTGCGCGGCCTTGACGTGTGCAGGGCTTGGCGCCGCCGTTGGCGCCGCGGGCGCCGGGGCGGCGGCGAATGCAGGGGCGGTAAAGACCAGCGTTAGACCCAGTGCGGCCTGGACTACAGGTTTCATCAGTATCCTTTCAATGAGGAGATGTCCCGCCCCGCCGTGCGGAAGGGTCGGAAGACGACGGTGCGCGGCAAGCGTCGAAGTCCCGGAATGATGCCATGGCTCGAGCGGAACTTCTGCGCGGATTCTCACTTTTCCCGCGACCTCTCCAGGTATTCGACAAGGCAAATA